>JAPOYZ010000016.1 GCA_026706325.1 Candidatus Aminicenantota bacterium | reverse complement strand
ACGCACGGATCTGTGCGGGGGGCGGCAGGAAACTGCCGTTCCTACCGTGACTTCCTACCGCCAGTTGGGGGGGTTAGGGGACGGAGTCCCCCCTGTACGCTTCAAGAGCCACAGCTCCAAATCGCCACGCGCATTCCCCGAGGCTGCTAAACTAAACATCCATAGCGAGAATCCCCTCGGGCGCACCGTATCGGCCCCGGCGATTGTCGCTGTGGTTTCTCGACTCAGGGTGGGGGTATAGCTCAGTCGGAAGAGCACCTGCTTTGCAAGCAGGGGGTCGTCGGTTCGAGTCCGATTACCTCCACCATTTCCCTATCCAAAGATCTCCAATAAAATCCAGCAAGGGTCTATTTTACAGCTATTTAACGTGCTTTATCGTCCAAATTTCTACACCTCTCCCAATGACTTGCGGCTCTCCGGACGAGAACTAGCTATGCTCATCAGATCGTCCGATGATCGGACATATCTCCGAGGTCACACTGTCCACGCTACAATGCAGAATCTGAACCAATACATACTGGTGAAGATGATCATTTGTCTACCTCCGCTCGCCGAGTAGCATTGGATCGTGGCGAAGGTCGATGAACTCATGGCGCTCTGCGACCAGTTGGAGGCCCGTATTGCTACCGTATATGGCACCGGCTATCGTCTCCTCTAATCCCTTTCTGCATGACGCGCTGGCATCCTCAGCACACGAGGCCGTGTCCGCCAGGAGGTTGGAGGCATGAAATACTTGGCACGAGAGGCTACTGAAGAGAGGCCTCCCAAGCAGGAGTTAGACTATCGAAGTGCTCCCACGTCCGGCCCAGCCGGCGTGTTGTCGCGAGGATAATGCCATGACCCGCGTCCCAGTGCCCCCCCAAATGCTTCGCTGGGTCTGCGAACGTGCCGGCTATGACGTGGCGCACCTTGCAGAGCGCATACCACAGCTCCCCGCTTGGATCCGGCGGGAGAGACAGCCGACGATGAATCAACTGGAAAAGCTGGCCAAAGTTACGCATACGCCGCTCGGCTACCTGTTCCTACCCAATCCCCCCGACGAACGCCTTCCGGTTCCTGACTATCGCACCGTGGCGAGTGCTGCGCTAGGCAGGCCGAGCCCGAACTTGCTCGACACGCTCTACGCGATGCTACGCCGACAGGAATGGATGCGGGAATCACTCGTCGAGAACGACGTGGAACCATTGGCTTTTGTGGCAAGCGCCCGTCTTACCGATGAGCCGAACGCTGTAGGTCGCGAGATGCGACGAACCCTCGGACTCGATGGTGGATGGGCTGCGGGAGTCCGCACTTGGCAGGACGCCGTGAGCGAGATGCGACGGGCGATCGAGCAGATCGGCGTGATGGCATTGATCAATGGTGTCGTGGGGAACAACACGCATCGGCGGCTGAGCGTGGAGGAGTTTCGCGGCTTCGCACTCACGGATCCCTACGCTCCGCTGATCTTCGTGAACGGTGCGGATGCCAAGTCGGCGCAAATGTTCACGCTTGCTCACGAGTTGGCGCACATTTGGCTCGGCACTGAGGGAGTCTCCGGCTTCGAAGCCCTATTCCCCGGCGGTTCGGACGTGGAAGACTGGTGCAACCGAGCGGCGGCGGAACTTCTCGCGCCTGCACGGGAACTCAGAGGGCGTTGGCGGGAAGTCAGGCGTGAGGCGAGTCCCTTCCAGGAGCTCGCCCGGACGTTCAAGGTGAGCCCCATAGTTGCCGCCCGCCGAGCACTTGACCTGAATCTTGTCGACCGCAGCACCTTCTTCGATTTCTACAAAGGCTACGTCAATCGAGAACACAAGGGCGCCACGAAGTCGAGTGGGGGCGATTTTTACAACAATCAGAACACGCGTGTCGGCGAGCTCTTTGGGGTCCAGGTATTGCGCGCAGCGTTGGAGGGCCGTATCGGATTCAAGGAAGCCTACGACCTGACCGGGCTGCGTGGAGGAACCTTCCAGAAGTACGCCAAGCGGCTGGGCGTGGATCTTCCATGATGGTGGATCGGACCTATCTCGTAGATTCGGATGTCTTCATCACGGCGAAGAACCTGTATTACGCTTTCGACATCTGTCCCGGCTTCTGGAAATGCTTGGTTCATCACCACCGGAAGGGCCGAGTCTTCAGCGTCGACAGGGTTCGCAGCGAACTCCTGGCGGGTCACAAGAAAGAGGATCTCGTCCGGTGGGTGAGGGACGAAGTCCCGAAACCGTTCTTCCTCCCAGTGGACACCGACGTGGTGGTGCGTGCCTATATGGGCATCATGATGTGGGTTCAACGCCATCCGAGATATTTTGACCATGCGAAGGCGAAATTCGCGACGGGCGCGGACGGCTGGCTGGTCGCCTACGCACAGGTTCACGCCGCCACCGTCGTCACCAACGAGCAGAGTGCGCCGGAGTCCAGGAGGGAGATCAAGCTACCCGATGTATGCGATCAGTTCAAAGTGCGGCGCGACAACACGTTCGCCATGCTTCGGGCGCTGAACGCCCACTTCGATTGGGCGGGAGATGGCTGAGCGACCCGTGTCATCCGCAAGCTATCTTCGATTCGGGGTCTGCTCTGTTGGGGCGCAGCTTCGTCCGCAATCCGCTTCAGTACCTCCGGTGCTGGTTCATCCGCCGCTATCAGAACCGCGCTGTCGAATAGCTACGACTTGTTTTCGGTAGTGATTACCTCCACCAGATCCCCCCTGACGCCATACGGGGTCTTCCATCCGATCCCCGGCCGGCTCACTCGCCCGCTCGGACGAAGCCCCGCCGCAACAGGTGGTCCACTATTTCCTGAGCGTTTTCCTGCGGAGTGTGGCTCACCGTGTCCAGGATGATCTCCGGGTCCCGGGGAGACTCGTAGGGGTCGTCGATGCCGGTGAATCCGCGAATTTCGCCGCGCCGGGCCTTGGCGTACATGCCCTTGGCGTCCCGCTCCTCGCAGACCTCGAGGGGAGTGTCCACGAACACTTCCACGAAGTGGCCGCTGCCCACCATGGACCGGACCTGGTTCCGGGTCTCCCGGTACGGACTCACCGCGGCGCAGATCACCGTGCCTCCATGCCGGACGATCTGGGACGCCACGAAGCCGATGCGGAGAATGTTGGTGTCCCGGTCCTCCTTGCTGAAGCCGAGTCCCTTGGAGAGATGGGTCCGGACCACGTCGCCGTCCAGAACCGTGATCTTCCTCCCATGCTCCTGCAGGAGTACGGTAAGGACCTGGGCCGTCGTCGACTTTCCGGAGCCGCTCAGGCCGGTCAGCCAGATACAGATTCCCTGGTGGTGGCGCGGTGGGTAGGCTTCCGCCAGGATGTCCGCCACTTCGGGCCGCGTGAACCAGCGCGGCAGGTCCCTTCCTTTGCGCAGATAGTCGTCCCGCACCTGGGATCCCGAGATGGACGCGGTCCGGGCCGCGGTCCGCCCGTGCCCGACCTCCTCGTACCGGTCCTCGTCCGGCAGATAGACCAGTTGCCGGAAGGGAATCATCTTCACTCCCGTCTCGCCGCTGAAGCGCCGCACCAGTTCCTGCGCCTCGTACGGTTCGTAAAACGGAAGGCCGCCCCTTCCGGTGCCCGGACTGGCGTGGTCCCGGCCGACGATCAGGGCGTTGGCGCCGTAGTTCCTTCGAATCAGGGCGTGCCAGAGGGCCTCCCGGGGACCGGCCATCCGCATGGCCAAGGGGAGAAGACTCAGGAGCACCCGGCGGGAGTCGTAGTAGTTGCGGGCCAGGACCTTGTAGGTGCGGACCCGGGTGTACTGATCCACGTCGCCGGGGCGGGTCATGCCCACGACGGGATGCAGCAGCAAGGCGCCACCGGTCTCGTCCATGGCCCGGCGGGTCAGCTCTTCATGCGCCCGGTGCAGCGGGTTCCGGGTTTGAAACGCGACCACGTTGGCGAAACTCATCTTCGACAGGCGGGAACGGGTTTCACCCGGGCTCAGGCGCAGCTCGGCGAAGTCGGGCCGGCGGGGCGGACGCAGCACCTGGAGCCTTCCGGACAGGTTGACTTTGCCCCAGCCGTGCATTTCGGTGACCAGGGGATGGCGAATGTCCAGGGTGCCGAGGACGGCGTGGGCCGTCTCCCGGAAGTCCCATTCGTAGATCTCCTCCAACGTCATGATCGCCAGCAGGTCGTTCCTGGAGTCCCGGAGAGCGATCTCCGCGTCCAATCGGAACGCCTTTGAGGGCGCAACGGGGAGACCGACGGGAACGGGAAAGAGGGCGTCCGTCTCCAGCCGCATCTCCCCCACCACCCGCTCGTGGTCGGCTCGGCTCATGAAGCGGGTCAGAGGGGAGAAGGCCCCGGACGCCATGAGCTCCAGGTCCAGCGCACTCCGCCGGGATATTTGAAGCGAAGGGAGATAGGAGGCTCGCGCCCGGAGATCGTCGGACTCTTCCGGGCTCGCCACCAGGTCCACGAGCCGGCCTCCCCACGGGGAGATCAGTTTGGTCTTCGGGTCGGTGGAATCGTGCGCCTGCGCCTGGGAAGGCTGCATGGTGTTCGAGAAGAGTTGCGAAACGAAGGACTACCGAATCAATCGGCTTTCCGGAGGCAGTGGATCCCGCATTCCCGGTGGCTTCCCTGCTCCCACCACCAGCGTCCGGCGCGTGGGTGCTCGCCGGGACGAAGAGCCCGGGTGCAGGGGGCGCAGCCGATGCTTCCGTAACCCTGGTCGTACAGGGAATGATAGGGGACCCGGTTTTGCCGGATGTAGTCCCAGACCTGATCGTGGGTCCAATCCGCCAGCGGACTCAGCTTGATCTTGGAGCCGTGCTCCCAGTCGGTCTCCAGCTTGCAGATGTCCGCGCGGCTCGAAGACTGACCTCTCCTCAAGCCGACCATCCAGGCGTCGAGAGGTTGAAGCATCCGTGTCAAGGGTTCCACCTTGCGGACGTGACAGCAACGCTCCCGCTCTTCCCGGGATCGGTAGAAGAGGTTCATCCCGGATTCTCCCACCATGGTCTCCACGCTTGCGGCGTGAGGAAAGAAGACCTCCGGACGGATTCCATAGTGGTCCCGGACGCGGTCCATCATTTCGTAGGTTTCGGCCGGAAGCCGGCCCGTGTCGATGGTCATGACCCGGACATCCTTGCGGTAGCGCCAGCAAAGATCCAGAATGACCATTCCCTCGGCCTGAAAACTGGTGCAGACGGCGATCCGGGGGTGCCACTGATCCAGCGCCCAAGCCACCAGATCCTCGGCTGGCATCATTTCTGCCGGTGCCGGCAAGGGAGTGGCATTGGGTCGAATTTGCGTTTCCATGACCGTGTCTTCCGACGACGCGGCGCATTATCTAGTATTCCGATCGGAGTTGTCAAGAAAGAAATTGGGAGGGCGATTGGAATTCGCCGCTCCTGTTGAATTCTCCCCACGCGAACCGATACGGTTTTCGGGATGCAGGTCGACGTTCTCATCGTGGGCGCGGGTTTTGCCGGCGCGTCCACCGCATTTCACCTGAGCCGGTCATTCCCGGGATCGATCCTGGTGATCGATCAGGAATCGGTGCCCGGCTTCCACGCCTCGGGCCGGAATGCGGCCATGGTGAGGCAGCATGAGGAGCGGGAGGACATCCGCCGGGCCGCGGCCGCCAGTCGCCGGGCATACGGCGAGTACGAGTCGGAGCTGGGCTTTCGTCAGGTCGGGTCGTTGCTCCTGGGGCCGGCGAACCGGTTGGAGGCCATGCGGGAACCCGACCGGATCGAATCGTATCTCTTGAGCCCGCAGGAAGCCCGCCGGAGAGTCCCGTTGCTGGACCGCCACGAATTCGGCGCCGCCCTCTGGACTCCCGCCGACGGCATCATGGACATTTCCGCTCTGCTGCAGCTCTACCTCACCGGCAGCCGTGAGCGGGGGGTCTCCTTCCTGTTCGACTGCCAACTGCGAGGCTGCCGGGGGACGGGGCCGTTCCGCATCGACACCACGCAGGGCGAAATCACGGCCCGCCGCCTGGTCAACGCCGCCGGGGCCTGGGCGCCGCCGGTCGGGCGCCTCGCGGGCGCCTCGCCGGTTCCCATGCGTCCGTTGAAGCGCCACCTCTTCGTCCTGGGGCGAGTCCCCGGAGTGAATCCCCATTGGCCCATCGTCTGGAACCTGGCGGACAATTTTTATTTCAGGCCCGAGTCCGACGGACTACTCATCAGCGTCTGCGACGAGGGCGAGACCGAGAGCCTGGAACCGACCGTGGACGCGGACATGACCGAGGCGCTGGCCCGGCTCTGCTGGTCCAGGCTGCCCCACCTCAGAGACGCCGTCCAGGAGCGGGTCTGGTCCTGCTTTCGCACCAAGGCGTCCGACACCTCCTTCGTCATCGGTTGGGATCCGGAGCGGGAGAATTTATTCTGGGTCGCCGCCCTGGGAGGGCACGGCATGGGAGTCAGTTGGGAAGTCGGCCGCCGCGCCGCCAAAAAATTCCTGGACCGCGCCCATTCCGATTCCTTCGATCCGGACCGGTTCCAATTCGCTCTCCGGCCGTAGGGGCACCGTGTGGGTGCCCTCATGCTGGTACACTAGGAACGGAACCTACCGTTGAGTTCCGGAGAGGAAAATCGACCGTGTTCAGACGACAGACGACCGGTTCTGTAGTGTGCCGATCCTGTGGCCTGTTGGTGGGAGTCAACGACTCCGAATGCTATGAGTGCGGCTGCAAGAACCCGGGTCTCTGGGGATTCGCGCCCCTGGTGCGGATTCTGGGGGACGACTTCGGTTTTCTCCGCCTGGTGACGGTGGGCTGCATCTTCCTGTACGTCGCGACCCTGGTCGTGGGTTTCGGAGAGTCCCGGGGCGGAGGCATGTTCTCGCTGTTGTCTCCCAGCCAGCACGGCCTGTTCCTGTTCGGAGCGAGCGGCGCCGTTCCCGTGTTCCGATACGATCGCTGGTGGACCCTCCTCAGCGCCGGTTGGCTCCACGGCGGGCTGCTGCACATCGGGTTCAACCTGATGTGGGTCCGCCAACTGGCGCCGGTCACCGCCGAGATCTACGGCGCCGGCCGCATGATCCTCATCTACACCGCGGCCACCGCGGCCGGGTTCGGCCTGAGCACGTTGACCGGGATGTTTCTTCCCTTCCTGCCCGGACCGCTCCGCGGAGCCATGTTCTCGGTCGGCTCCTCCGCGGCCATCTTCGGTCTTCTGGGGGCGCTGGTCTACGCCGGCCGCCGCGGCATCGGCAGCAACATCAGCCGGCAGGCGCGAGGTTACGCCATTGTCCTGGGGATCTTCGGATTCATCTTCCCGAGAATCGACAACTGGGCTCATCTGGGGGGATTTCTGGGAGGCTACCTGTTGGCTCGCTGGCTGGACCCCATGCGACCCGAGCGCCTGAACCACCTGGCCGGCGCCGCCGTCTGCATCGTCCTCACGATCCTCTCCATCGTCGTGTCCGTAATCCACGGCTACCCCTTTCTGTAGGCCTTTCGCAACTCATCTTTCCTGGCGCCAACACGGTGCTATACTTCCCGGCATGAAGAGACTGACCGAAGCTCAAGTCGCGCACTATCGAACTCACGGCTACCTGATCGTGGAGAACGCCATCCCTTCGGACCAGGTGGAGGCGCTGAAACAGCGGACGGAGGACATCGCCGAGGGACGAGTCCCTTTTCCCGACGCGAATCTGGAGCTGGAACCCACGGCCAACGGCCGCCGGTCCGTGGAGACGATTCGCAAGCTGGACCATTGCGCCGAGAACGATCCCGTCTTTCTCCGCCACGCCAAAAACGACGTTATTCTGGACATGGTGGAGGACCTGATCGGTCCCGACGTGAAGCTCTTCGAAAGCCAGCTCTTCATGAAGCCGCCCGGGGGCGTCGAGAAGCCGTACCATCAGGATTCGGCTTATTTCTTCATCGAGCCCATGGCGCTGGTCACCTGTTGGTCGGCGCTGGATGACGTCACCGTGGCCAACGGGGGCATGTGGGTGATACCGGGCAGCCACCTCGGGGGAATCGTGGACCACGGCGAGCCCTGGCAGATCGGGGACCGCATCGACAAGCGGGTTCCGGCCAGCGCCATGGACCTGGCGTCCGAGGCGCCCATGGTCATGCCGGGGGGGAGCTGCTCATTTCATCACAGCCTGCTGCTGCACAGCTCACGGCCCAACCGGACGAACCATTCCCGGCGCGGTTTCGCCGTGCACTACATGACTGCCCGCTCCAGGTGGACGAACCCGTCCGTTCCCATGCCCAGCTATCGGCTTCTGAGAGGACGGGAGTATCCCGGCTGCGTCTGATCCTGCAGTCCGTGGTGACTTTTGCCGCGGGCTGTTCAGTCCGCCTTCTTCTCCTCGTCCTCGCCGGTCTTCTCCTCGGGAGGATCGGGAGCGAGTTCCTGGCCTGAAACCACTTCCAGCCCTGGCAGCGACTGGCGCAGGGCGTCCACGCCGGCCGGGGTCACCTTGGTTTTCCAGACAAACAACTTCCGGAGCTTGGCCAGGCCTTTCAGGTGCTGGAGGCCGGCGTCGCTGACCGCCGTCTCGTACAGGTTCAGGTAGACGAGATTGGTCAGATCCTTGAGATGCTCCAGGCCGGCGTCGGTGACGGCGGTCTTTTCCAGGTGGAGGCGCTGGAGGGTCTTGAGCCCCTTAACGTGGGCCAGGCCGGCATCGGTGATGGCCGCCTTGCGAAGGTTCAGGTTGACCACGTTCGTGAGCTGCTCCAAGGGGGCCAGGTCTCCGTCCTCCGCCGGTTTCGAGGCCAGGTGGAAGGCGACGTCGAGGCTGGGGTCGTTTTGGGCGACTTCCAGCACCAGCCCTCCTTTCTCCTGGATGCCGGCGATGGCATCCGTCTCCGCCTGTGATCGTTCGGTCTCTCCGAGCGCGGAAATGGATGCCGAAAGCAGAACAATTGCAAGACCGATCGGTTTCTTCATGACGTGTGTCTCCCTCATGAAAGGTTCATGCAACCAGATGACAGGCCGCCCAATGGCCCGGTCGAACTTCCTGAAGCGGGGGGTCCTCCCGGTGACACCGATCGACGGCAACCGGGCAGCGGGTGCAGAAGTTGCAGCCGGCGGGCGGGTCCGCCGGGTCGGGCGGATCGCCCTTCAGGACAATCCTGCTGCGGCGGGCCTCCAGATCGGGATCGGGCAGGGGAACGGCCGACATGAGCGCCTGCGTATACGGATGCAAGGGGCTCTCGTAGAGGTCGTCCCGGCCGGCCAGCTCCACGATCCGGCCCAGGTACATGACCGCGACCCGATTGCTGATGTGCCGGACCATGCTCAGGTCGTGGGCGATGAAAAGGTAGGTCAGGCCGAACCGCTCCTGAAGATCCTCCAGAAGATTGATGACCTGCGCCTGAATCGAGACGTCCAGAGCAGAAACCGGCTCGTCGCAGATGATGAAGTCGGGCTGCAGGGCCAGGGCCCGGGCGATGCCGATCCGCTGGCGCTGGCCGCCGGAAAACTCGTGAGGATAGCGGTCTGCGTAGCCGGGGTTGAGACCCACCAGTTCCATGAGCTCCCGCACCCTCTCCTGCCGGTGCCCTCGGGCCAGTTGATGGATTTCCAAGGGTTCGGACAGGATCTGTCCCGCCGTCATCCGGGGGTTCAGGGAAGCGTACGGATCCTGAAAAATCATCTGCATCCGGCGGCGCATTCGCCTCAGAGCCCCGCCCTTGAGCTCCGTCAGTTCCACTCCGTCCAGGAAGACCCGGCCTGCGGTGGGACGCTGCAACTGCAGGATGGCCCTCCCGGTGCTGGACTTGCCGCAGCCGCTCTCTCCCACCAGCCCCAGCGTCTCTCCTCTCCGAATGAGGAAAGAGATGCCGTCGACGGCGCGCACCGCTCCCACCTGGCGCCGGAACAGGACGCCCCGGTTCACCGGATAGTATTGCTTGAGTCCCTCCACCCGCACCAGTTCCGGAGCGTCCCGGACAGTCACCGGGCACCTCCCGCCAGCTCGTCCTTCCGCCAACAGGACACCCGGTGAGAGGCTCCCACCTCCTCCAGATACGGGACCTCCTGCCGGCACCGTTGGACGGTGTGATCGCACCGCGGCGCGAAGGGACAGCCCGGGAGCTCCTCGATCAGGTCGGGCGGCTGCCCGGGAATGGAGGCCAGACGCTTCGTCCCGGCCACGGCGTGGGGCGTGGCCTGCAGGAGACCCCTGGTATAGGGATGCCCGGGGGTATTGTAGAGAGCCCGGACCTCGGCCTCCTCCACGATGGCGCCGGCGTACATGACCATCACCCGCTGGGCCAGCCGGGCGATCACTCCCAGGTCGTGGCTGATCCAGATCACCGCCATCCCCAGCTTCTGTTGCAACTCCTTGACCAGATCCACGATCTGGGCCTGCAGGGTCACGTCCAGCGCCGTCGTCGGTTCGTCCGCAATCAGCAGGCGTGGATTGCACGCCAGGGCCATGGCGATCATGGCCCGCTGCCGCATGCCTCCGGAGAATTCGTGCGGGTACTGGTCCAGCCGCCGCTCCGGGTCGGGAATTCCCACCAGTCCCAGAAGCTCGCGGGCCCGGTCGCGGGACTGCCGGTAGGTCATCCCCTCATGCAGCCGCAAGACCTCCTGGATCTGGAAACCAATGGTCAGGACGGGGTTGAGGGAAGCCAGCGGATCCTGAAAGACCATTGCGATCTCGGACCAGCGGACCTTGCGCATTTCCCGCTCGCTGAGCTGGAGCAGGTCGCGGCCGTCGAAGAGGATCTCGCCTCCCACGATCTTTCCCGGAGGATCGGGCAGGAGCCGGAGCAGGCAGAGGGCGCTGGCGCTCTTGCCGCAGCCGCTCTCTCCCACCAGTCCCAGCGTTTCTCCCTGATCCAGAGAGTAGGAGATGGAGTCGACGGCTCGAACCACGCCACCGGGAGTGGTGTAGCGAGCGCTCAACCGTTTTACTTCCAGCAGGTGAGTCACAGGTGCGGATCCCAGTCGCGCCCCGGCGCGGGACATTCGCCAGGGGCTGTTGACCCCGGCCCATGGAGGCGGCCAATATACCGCCGCAAGCCCGGATCGGGCAAGACGAGGGTCAGGAACCGAAGATGTCGACGGCGCTGCGGGTTTTTCGGGTTTCGCTCCTGGCGGCCCTCGTCTGCGTGGCCGCTCCCGGTTGCGGCGGACAGGCGGATCTCCCCGTTCCGGAGCCCGGCAAGACCCTGGTGATCGGCGTTTCCCAGGAACCGGACGCCCTCTTCGGAATCGTGGGAAACCTGATGGTATCGGGCGACGTGGGCTCCTTCATCTGGCGTCCGCTTGTGCTCATCGATTCCCGGCGCCGGCCCTGCTGCGTGCTCTGCACCGAGTTGCCCAGCCTGGAGAACGGCCTCTTGAGGGTGGATTACGAAAAGGGGGTGATGGACGCCACGTTCCAATTGAAGCGGGGGCTGCAATGGGCCGACGGAACCGAGATCACCGCCCGCGACGCCGCCTTCGCCTGGGAGCTCATGAGTGACGAGCAGTACCCCCACGGGGCGTCCTACATGGAGCCCATCGCCGACGTCCAGGCCCTGGATTCCCACGCCATCCGGGTGTCCTACAAGACGCTTTGGCCCTTCGGGAACGCCGACCTCCGGTTGCGACTTATCCCCGAGGGTTACTACCGTCCCATCTGGGAGCGGTACCGTTCGGAGGGAGGGGCCTATTGGGACCGTTTCCTGGCCGATGAGAGGGTCAGCGTCTATCCGAAGGCCAACGGCCCGTTCCAAGTCCGGGAGTGGGCCTCGGGCAGCCATATCCTGTTGGTCCGCAATCCAGCCTACAACTTGGGCCCGCCTCCCAACCTGGAGCGGATCCTGGTGCGGGTGATTCCCGATCTCAACGCCTTGGCCATCGCCGTCTCCACCCGGCAGGTCCACCTGACTGACGGCTGGCTCACTCTGGAACAAGCCCGAGAATTGGAGGAGACTCCCGGGATCGAAATCCGGTATGTCGATTCGGCCTGGCTGGAGCATGCCACCTTGCAGGTCAAACATCCTCCTTTCGACGACCTGAGGGTGCGGCGGGCGCTCCTCCTGGCCATCGACCGGGCGGGGATCAACCACGCCATCTTCCGGGGCAAGCAGCCCCCGGCCCACTCCTGGGTCCACCCCAGCCATCCGGCCCACAACCCCGGACTGTTCCGGTATGGCTATGATCCGGAACGGGCGCAAAGACTCCTGGAGCAGGCCGGCTGGTCCAGGGAAGGGGACGGACCGCTCCGAAACGCCCGGGGAGAGCCCATGCGCCTGACCCTGATCACGATCGCGGGGGACAGGACCCGGCTGCAGGTGGTGTCGGTGCTCCAGGCCCTGTGGCAGGAGTTGGGCATCCAGGTGGAAATCCGGCCCGAGTCGGCGCGGCTGCTCTTTCCCGACACGCTGCAGAGGCAGAATCTGAAACCGGGAGGCGTGGCCGTCTGGCGCTGGGTCATCCAGCCGGAGGCCACGGTCTCCGCCTATGGGTTATGGTGGCCCAAGGGCACGAACCTGGATCAGTTGACGCCAGGGTCGCCCTGGGACGCGGTCCAGGAGAACAAGGACCTGATCCGGAAGGCGTTGGGCACCATCGACGACGAGGAACGCTACGGCCTGCTGCGCCGCCAGCAGGAGGTCTGGGTCCGCGAGCTGCCCACCCTGCCCCTGTACTGGCACGTCCGGGTCGTGAGCATGGACCGGCGTCTCACCGGCTACGTCCCCTACCCGGATCAATTTCTGGGATGGGGAGTCGAAAACTGGCGCCTGGGAGCGGCGAGAGGAGCGGCGACTTTCCTGTCGCCGAGGGAGCGAAGCGACCCAGGAGCGGCGACTTTCTTGTCGCCGGGGGAGCGAAGCGACCTAGGCTCGGCGACTTTCTAGTCGCCGATCTCCAGAGGAACATACCACCAAAACAGCACCGGAAGACCACCAAATCCTCCTCCTGACATTGGAATTTCACGACGGACCCAACCCATGTTCCGACACCTGTTGAGACGGTCCCTGCAGACCATCCCGGTGGTCTTTTTCGTCACCGTCGTGGTCTTCACCCTGATGCAACTGGCGCCCGGGGACCCCATGGACATGCTGGTGTTGTCCAATCCCAACGTGACGCCGGAGGAGGTCGAGCGGTTGCGGGCCGTCTACGGCCTGGACGATCCGATCCATATCCAATACTTCCGCTGGTTGTCCCAGGTCGCTCAGGGGAACCTGGGATATTCCCGCCTCTACCATCGGCCCATCACCAGCATCCTTCCCCAACGTCTGGCCAACACCCTGGCCCTGACCGGCCTCAGCCTGCTGGTGAGCATCCTCATCGCCATACCCATCGGGGTCTACAGCGCTCTGCGCCAGTATTCCGTGGCGGACTATCTGCTTTCTCTGGTGGCCTTCGTGGGAATCTCCTTCCCCGTGTTCTGGTCCGGGATTCTGGTCATTCTCCTCTTCTCCGTGGTCCTCGGCTGGTTGCCGCCCGGAGGGCATCCCTCCATCGAGCCGGGTCTGGGCTTCTGGGGGCAGGCCCGGTACTACGTGGCTCCGGTTCTGGTGCTGAGCCTTTTCAGCACCGCCAGTTGGATGCGCTACATGCGGTCCAGCCTGTTGGAAGTGATCCGCCAGGACTACATTCTGACGGCGCGGGCCAAGGGTCTTGCGGGAAGGGTGGTCTGGGTGCGCCACGCCCTCCGGAACGCGTTGATTCCCATCGTGACCCTGATCGCCCTGACCATTCCCGCCCTGATCGGCGGGGCCGTGGTGACCGAGATCGTCTTCTCCTGGCCCGGCATGGGGAGATTGATCTTCGATTCGCTGATGAACAACGACTACTACCTGGCCATGGCCATCTTCCTCATCTTCGGACTGCTGGTGGCCCTGTTCAATCTGTTGGCCGAAGTGGCCTACGCCTTCTTGGACCCCCGGATCCGAATGGAGTGACCGGCGACCATGGAACCGTCTCGAACCCCATCGGGCGTCACCGCCTGGCAGAGGCTCCGCCGGCATCGCCTGGCCATGATCTCGTTGACCGTGCTGGGACTCATCGCCCTGGTCTCGCTGTTGGGGCCCTGGCTCTCGCCTCACAGCTACAGCCGGGTGCATCTGCAGCAGCATCTCGAACCCCCCTCCGCGTCCCATTGGCTGGGAACGGATGAGCTGGGCCGCGACGTCCTGACGCGGCTGCTCCAGGGAGGTCGGGTCTCCCTCTTCGTGGGACTCTCGGCAGCCCTGCTGAGCGCGCTGGCCGGCATCCTCATCGGCGCCGTCTCGGGATATTTCGGAGGCTTCATCGACACGCTGTTGATGCGTTTCACCGACCTCATGCTCTCCATCCCCAGCCTGCCCCTGCTCCTGATCCTCTCCCGCCTGGGGAAGGGGACCGTCTGGGAGATCATCGGCATCCTGGTGATCTTCGGGTGGATGAGCCTGGCGCGCATCGTTCGCGGCTCCTTCCTGTCGCTGCGGGAAATGGAGTTCGTGGACTCGGCCAGGGTGGTGGGGATTCCCCACTGGAGGATCATCCTGCGGCACATACTGCCCAACACCATGGCGCCCATCATCGTCTACGCCACCCTCAACCTGGGCTACGCCATCCTGGCCGAGTCCAGCCTCAGCTACCTGGGGCTCGGTATCCAGCCCCCCCTGCCCAGTTGGGGCAACATGCTGCTCAACGCTCAGCACTATTTGAAGGTCGCCCCCTGGCTGGCCATCTTCCCGGGTCTCTTGATTTTCGTGAGTCTGTTGAGCGTAAATTTTCTCGGGGACGGGCTCCGGGACGCCTTGGACCCCCGTCTGAAGATCTGAAACAACCTCCCCCGGCGGGAGATTCGATGAGGAATGACCGAAATGCCATCGACTCTGCACCAGAACGTCGCCCTGCTCAAAAGCGAGGCCTCGCGGCAACTCTACGTCCAGGAAGCCCAGGCGAACGGCCGGATCTACGAGTTCACCGACGCCTGGGGGGAGCGGGCCCGCTGGCTCAAGGGAGAGTACGCCTACCTGGCCCCCAACGCCGCCTCAGCGTTTCTCAACCGGCTGAACCTGAAGCACGACACCGCCGACGAAGAGGAGTTGCGGCAATCGATCCGGGAGTACCAGACTCTCGTGATTCCCAATGCCGCCCGGCTTGAAGAGAGCACCCTTTCGCGGATCCGGGACCGCCTCCGGGACCCGGATTTCTTTCTCATGGTCACCGGCCGGACCAATCTCCCCGACTCCCTCCTGGGTCTGGAGCGGTCCCGGCTGGAGCGGCCTCAGGGCTACAGCGGATGGGGGTGGACCGCCGACTCCCCGTTCGGCGACACGTCGATCTGGGAGGATCTCTACGTCACGGGCGCCCGCGGCGCGGCCATTCACCGCGTCGAAGCCGCCGCCGGCGCCGAGGTCGCCGCCGGCCTCTACGAGATTACGGGAGACCTCCGCAACGCCTCCACGGCCACCCGGAGCCGGCTCGGCGACGGGATCGTCCTCACCGGAAACACCCTCTACGCGGCCAACCAGGTCTTCGAGTTCCTGGGCGGCGTGCTGCAGGCCCACCTCTATGTGGACGAGATCCGGAACTGGAACAATCCGGTCCACTGGGGGGACACGTTGGCCTACTTCCTGGCCCGGCTCCTGAAGGAACGGAACCAGGGCCTGCCCCCTTCCCGGCTGCGCGCGTTCGGCAGCTACCGGGGCGTCCTTTCCCTGCGGCACGACGTGGACCAGTCAGCCGACCTGGCCATGTTGGAGTACGAGGCGGCCAACCTGGTGCCGGCCAGTTGGGACATCCTGGACTGGGTCATCGCGGACGATTCCGCCACCGAGGAGGAGTCGCGGCTCTGGGTCCGCGAGGTCGCCAAGTACGAGTTCCTGGAAGCGGGGCTGCACAACGACAGCCTGGTGGGCGGCCCCCCCACCTATCTGGTGGGAAAGGGACTCTCCGAACACATCCGGGTCACGGAGGAGCGTCTGGGGATCCGGGTCTACACCTGCGGCCGGCACGGCGGCGCCCACGCCCATCCCGAGACCCTGGACGCCATGGACTACGCATACGAGCAGGTGCCCTACATGTTGGGAACCTGCACCTTCTGCTTCTACGACATGTGGGAATATGGCGAGCACGCCTACGAGACCGACGGCAGCACCACCGTGGCCAGCTCCGGCTTCTGGTTTCCCTACCACCCGGTCGTCACCAGGGTGGAGAAGCACAAGGCCCTGCGGGGTTGGGACCGCACTCACGAATACGACTGCGATTACAATCTGGTGGACCTGATCTACTCGGGCCGGCATGGGAAGGCCCCTTCCCCGGCTCAGGAAGCCTCCACGCGAAAGCCTCCCTGGGAGTTCGAGCTGGGTTCGGGCTCGGGTGAGGAAGACCCGTACCGGCTGGATAACGGAGTCTACACGCTCCAGTACCATCCCCTCTTCAGCGCCGACGGCAGCGTCAACCAGGGGCGCGGGACCTTGGACTACCTGATCTACGCCATCACCCGGGCCGAACGGCTCGGTTTCTGGCTGGCCAGCGAGAAGATGCTCTACGAGACCATGACCGACTACGAGTCCATCCGCTTCCGCGCCAACTCTCCCGGGAGCGTGACGGTGGCCAACCCCACCGGCCGGCGCCTGGAAGGGTTCATGGTGGAGAGCGACGTTCCCGTGGAAGGGGTCTCGGCGGACGGAGTGAACTACATTCACATACTTGAAGGACGCTATTTCACGGCGCCTCCCCTGGACCCCGGGGAGCAGGTGACCCTCCGCTTGGCCCCGCCGCCTGCCGGCTGTCCGCTGCTTCTGAACGCCAACTCCAAGGGCCTCCAGATCTTGAACGCGGTCTACGACAGCGCCGGCGCCAGGGTTGACCTGGATCTGAAGCTGATTCGCCGCCACGGCCTCTGCCTTTACGGCGTCCTGCCGGAGCGGGACTATCGAGTGACCGTCCGGACCCCCGATTGGACGCGGGTCCAGGTCTGCAGGTCTCGTCCCGAGAAGATCCTGACTTTCGAGCTGGAGGGAGACCAGAACCGATTCGGGCGGTTCAGAGTCGAAGTCGAGCTCGTGCCGGAGGACGAATGAGCATCGAGTTGCGGGCCCTCACCGCCGAAGACTATCCTGCCTGGATCCGGGCCAAGTTCAGCGGTTTCGGGTACGGCATCCCGGAATCGCAGCTACTGAACACTCCGGTTGAAATAGACCGTTCGCTGGCCGCGTACGACTCGGGACGGATCGTGGGCACCATCAACTCCCACACCTTCCGGCTGCGGATTCCGGGAGGCTGGCTCCCCATGGCCGGGGTGGCCGGAGTGACGGTGCAGCCCACGCACCGGCGGCGGGGGCTCATGACCCGGATGATGAACCGCCAGCTCCGGGACATGCATGACCGGGGAGAACCCGCCACCGGCCTCTACGCCTCCGAGAGCATCATCTACGGCCGTTTCGGTTACGGGATCGCCACCTTCCACGAGGCCTGGTCCATCGACCGGCTGCGGACGCAGATGATTCCGGGCGACTCGGGCGCAGGGCGGGTGGAATACGTTTCCCGGTCCGAGGCGCTGGATCTGTTGCCGGAGGTTCGCGAGAAGGCTTGTTATGGGCGAGTCGGGGCCATCCATCGCCGAACCGCGCGCTGGGAGCAGGCGCTGGGCGACCCCAAGGACCAGGATCGCCCGGACCGGACCCGGTTGATCCGCGTCGTATATCGGGACGGATCCAGTACCGAAGGCTATGCTCTCTTCCGGATCCGCCCCCAGGACCACATCGTGGCCGTGGAGGAACTCTGCGGCATCAACGCGCGCGCCGAAAGAGCGCTTTGGCAGTTCTGCTTCGGGGTGGACCTGATGACCTGCATCCAGGCCGGCCACCGCCCCTTGCACGACCCGCTCCTCTGGATGCTGGCCGACCCGCGTCACCTGAAACGGACTCCCTGCGATTCTCTCTGGCTCCGCCTCATCGACGCGCCGGCGGCGCTCTCAGCCCGGCGTTACGCTTCGTCAGGCAAGCTGATTCTCGAATTGGAGGATGCGAGCTGCCCCTGGAACCGGGGCCGCTTCGAGCTGGAAGGGGGACCCGACGGCGCCGCCTGCCGCCCTACCACCCGGCGCCCCGACCTGGAACTAACGGCCAACGAGCTGGGCGCCGTCTACCTCGGCGGCGTGAGTTTCCTGACCCTGGCCCGCGCGTCCCGCATCCGGGCCCGCGACCCCAGGAAGCTCGCCAAAGCCGACGCCATGTTCCGCGTCACCCCGCCCCCCTGGTGCAGCGAGCATTTTTGAGTGGAGCGGCGTGTAGAGCGGCGACATTCCTGTCGCCGAAGGGGGGGTGAAGGGGGGACTGGAAGTCCCCCTGTACAATCTTGTCAGGCAATGGGGTGGGCGATGGGACTTGAACCCACGGCCACAGGGGCCACAACCCTGTGCTCTACCTGACTGAGCTACGCCCACCACATATTCGAAACGTCACGCCCGGGATTGAGGCTTCCGGGCGGAAGGACCGCCATTCTATTAGAAAATCCGATCTGCCAGCAACCTTGAAGCGGTTTGGCGAAAGGGCGCGCAATCCGGTTTTTCGGCAGCCTCCAGCGCCTCCCGCAGGGACCGGCCCTTGACCAGCGTCTCCTGGTATTCCGCCTCCGGGTCGCTGTCGGCGACGATTCCGGCGCCCACGTGAAATTCGGCGCGCCCATCCCGGACGACGATGGTGCGAATGGCCACGTTCAGATCCATCCCGCCGGTGAAGCTCAGGTACCCGAGAGACCCGGTGTAGATCCCCCGCCGGACCGTCTCCAGCTCGTCGATCACCTGCATGGCGCGGATCTTGGGCGCTCCGGTGATGGAGCCTCCGGGAAAGGTGGCCTTGAGAAGATCCACGCGGTCGCGGCCGGGGGCCAGGATCCCCTCCACCGTCGAGGTCAGGTGAAACAGCGTGGGAAAGGTTTCCAGCAGCGACAATTCCCTCACTTGGACCGTGCCCACCTGCGCCACCCGGCCCAGGTCGTTCCGCTCCAGGTCCACGATCATGACGTGCTCGGCCCGGTCCTTCCCGCTGTTGACGAGCTCCCGGGCCAGGTGGCGGTCCTCCATGAGGGTTCGCCCGCGCGGCCGGGTGCCCTTGATGGGACGGGTCTCGACCCGGCGCGTCTCCGGGTCCAGGTGCAGGAAGCGTTCCGGGGACATGCTGACCACGGCGAAGTCTCCACCGTCCAGAAAGGCGGAGAAGGGAGCGGGGGCCGCTTGGCGCAGTTCCAGGAAGAGCCGGAAGGGGTCCTTCCTGAAGCGTGTCCGGAAGCGGTGGGAGAGGTTGGCCTGGTAGATGTCTCCGGCGGCGATGAATTCCTTGATCCGGCCGACGGCCCGGACGAACCTGGCGGGAGTGAAATTGGACTCGAAGCCGCCGCCGGCAGCGGATTCCGCCGGTGCCGGCATAGGGTCGTGTATCGGGTCGGCAACGGCGGATTCGACCGCCGCGCTCAGCTCCCGAATCCGGGATTCGGCCCTTTGGCGGGCCCGGCCGCCGGAATCGGGCTGGCCGGTGGCGCTGAGCACGATCCGTTCCCGCTCCAAGTCGATGGTCACCGCGGAATCGAACAGGCCCAACCAGAGATCGGGGAGGCCGGTCTCCTGGTCCGACATCGGGGGCGCACCGAAGGCCGGCTCCATCAGCGCCCCGAGCTCGTAACCGAAATATCCCATGGCCCCCGCCGGAAAGGGCGTGGGCCAGTTCGAGTCCGGAAGCTGAAAGCGCTTCAGCACGTCCCGGAGGAGCGTAAGGGTCGATCCTCGTTCGCAACGTCCGTCTTTCCAGGTCAGGACCGCCCGGTTCCCCCGGGCAGTGAGGAGGGCGAACGGGTCGACGGCGCAGACGCAGAACCGGGACAGGGGTCCGCCCCGGGCGCCTCCGGGATCCCAACCGCTGTCGAGAACCGCCCGGGGGCCGCGGGACCGGCTCAGCCGGGCGTACAGCGCGGCCGGGTCTGAGGAAAGGGGCAGGGACCGGCAATACATGGCTTCAATCGTCACCCGCCGGCGCGAATCGGTCCGGTCTGGGATGGGGCGCCATGAAGACCAGGCAGATCAGAGGCTCACCGGAATGGTTGAGCACGCCGTGGGGATCCCCCGCCGGGGCCCAGGTGGCCTCCCCTTCTTCCAGGGTGCGGGTTTCCTCACCCACCGTGAAACGGCCGCGCCCCTTCAGCACGTGGTAGATCTTGTCGTTGCCCCGGTGGGCGTGAACCTTCTGCTCCTGGCCCGGTTCGAAGCAGTAGATGTCGCAGAACATGCGGGGGGTCTCGAAAAGATTCACCTTTTGCATTTTCTCGGGACGAAACCGGGTCAGGTCCCAAACCTGTTTGATCTGCATGACTGCTCCTTGTCCGTCCGCGGGAACTGCGTCCCGGAGTTGTTGAGTCGCCTTCGCAGGATTTGTTATAAACTCGCTCCTTCGTCCTGCTGAACAAGCGAAGCATATCGAATCTTCTGAAGAGAGGGAATTATGAGAAGAATCCAGATCGGCGACTATGTCGAGGACGTCATCGAACGCAGCGACTACCCCATGGACAAGGTCCGGGAGATCCTGGGTCGCGAGCGCATCGGCGTCATTGGCTACGGTCCTCAGGGCCATGGCCAGTCCCTGAACTGCCGGGACAACGGGATCGACGTGGTCGTCGGGCAGCGCCGCGGCGGCAACGGCTGGAAGAAGGCGGTCGAGGACGGCTGGGTTCCGGGGGTCAACCTGATCGACGACATCACGCAGGTGGTGGAGCAGTCCACGCTGGTCATGTACCTGTTGAGCGACGCCGGGCAGGGCGCGCAGTGGCCCAACATCAAGCCTCACTTCAAACCGGGCGACGCCCTCTGCTTTTCCCACGGGTTCGCCCTGACCTACAACGACCAGACCGGCGTGGTTCCGCCACCCGACATCGACGTGATCCTGGTGGCGCCCAAGGGATCCGGGACGACGGTGAGACGGCTCTTCCTCGAGGGCCGGGGGATCAATTCCAGCTACGCCGTGGACCAGGACTACACGGGACGCGCCCGGGAGCGCTGCCTGGCGCTGGGAATCGCCATCGGGTCCGGGTTCCTCTTCGAGACCGACTTCAAAAAGGAGGTCTACAGCGACCTGACGGGTGAGCGGGGGGTCCTGATGGGAGCCATCTACGGACTCTGGCTGGCCCAGTACGAGGTGCTTCGGGCACGGGGCCACAGTCCTCAGGAGGCATTCAACGAGACCGTTGAAGAGGCTACCCAGAGCCTTTACCCTCTCATCGCCGAGAACGGGATGGATTGGATGTACGCCAACTGCTCCACTACGGCCCAACGCGGCGCCCTGGACTGGTTCAAGCGCTTCCGGGACGCCAACGTCCCCATTTTCGAGGAGCTCTACGACAAGGTGGCGCGCGGCGAAGAGACGCGCCGGGTCCTGGCTGCGAACCGGGCCGCCGACTACCGGGAGGGCCTCACCAGGGAGTTGAAGGAGGTCGAGGAATCGGAGATGTGGCGGATCGGCAAGGTGGTCCGGGAGCTTCGCCCGGAACGCCAGTCCGGGGACTGACGAATGGAACGCCGGGGCGGCCCTTGATTTCGGACAATTGAGATGGCCAACAGGACCGGCGGCGAGGCACTGGTGGAGCGTTTGTCGCTCCACGGGGTCGACCTCCTTTTCGGCATCATCTCCATCCATAACCTGGATATCTTCGACGCCCTCTACCGCTACCAGGACCGGGTGCGCCATATCGGCGGGCGGACGGAACTGGGCTGCGGATTCATGGCCGACGGCTACGCCCGTTCCAGCGGCCGTCCCGGCGTCCTGGTCAGCAGCACCGGGCCCGGCGCGGCCAACTCCATGCACGCGGTGGGTGAGGCCTACCATTCCAGCTCCCCCCTGCTGCATCTGACCACCACCGTGGCGAGGGGCGAGCGGGAGCAGGGCCTGGGCCTGATCCACGAGCCCAAGAAACAGTTTCGGATGCTCCGGTCGGTGACCGGGCATGCCCGCCGGGTGGAGGACCCGGCGGACCTGGCGCCGGCCGTGGACGAAGCTTTCGCGGCGTTGTCCACCGGCCGCCGGCGGCCCTCCGTCCTCCAGTTTCCCAACGACCTCTTGGGATCGCCCTGCGGACCGGGCGGCCGGCGGCCGCCCGGTCCGGTGCCGACCGGAGCCGGCGAGGAGGACCTGGAGCAGATCGTCTCCGCCATACGCCGAGCCGAGCGGCCCCTGATCTGGGCCGGCGAGGAACTGGCCTACACTGGAGCCCATGGGACCTTGATCCGCCTGGCCGAGACTCTGGGAGTCCCCGTGGTCACCGGAGACGGCGCCAAGGACGCCTTCCCCGAGGACCATCCTCTCTCCCTGGGCACCTGCTTGGGTCAGCGGATCTGGGCCGACAACCCGGTCCACGATTTCATTCCGGGGTGCGACCTGGTGCTGGGGTTGGGATCCGGGTTCATCCATCGCAGCACCGTCCAGCTCGGAGTCCGGCTCCCGGAACAGTTGATTCAGGTGGTGGCGGACCCGGATTACCTGGGGCGGAACTACCCGGTCCGTCTGGGCATCGTGGCGGACGGGGGCGTGGTGGCAAGTCAGATCCTGGAGCGGGTCCAAGGCCGTGACCGCTCGTCCAGCTCTGGGTATCGAGACGAGATCCGGAACCTCAAGCGGCTGATCCGCAAGGAGCTCCAACGTCAATGGCCGCTGGAGACCAGGGCGATGGAGGCCATCCGAAGCGTGCTGCCCCGGGAGACCATCACCACGTGGGACACGACCGTCCCCGCCAGCCGCGCCAGCCGCGCCTTTCAGGCCTATGGGCCCAGGACTTTTCTCAACCCCTACGGCTGGGTCGGCATCGGTTTCTCCTTCCCGGCGGCGCTGGGTGCCAAAGCGGCCGCTCCTGAAGCCCCCGTGGTCTGCTTTTCGGGGGACGGTGGGTTCCAGTACTGCATGTCCGAGTTGGCCACCGCCGTCCAATATGGTTTGAACGTGACGGTCGTCCTTTTCAACGACGAGGCTTGGGGCGTCTTGAAGTGGTTGCAGAAGTCCAGTTACGGCGGCAGATACCTGGGAACCGATCTGGCCAACCCCGACTTCGTGAAGGTGGCCGACGGGTACGGTATCGCCGGAGCCCGGGTCGGTTCTCTTTCGGAACTGTTGCCGGTCCTGGAGGAAGCCGTCGGATCCGACCGGACGACCCTGATCGACGTGCGGATCCCCCGCGGTTTCAGCGAGTTCGCTTGACCGGCTCGGACGTGGCAGGACCGCTCCAGAGGGTTGAGCGGATCGCTCGAATCGGGACCCGGTCGACAATCGAGGCGCCCACGATTGAAGCCACCCGCTTCCGAAAAGGCACCGCGTCGCCGCGCCCGTTCGGGTGAAGGCGGCTGGTCAGAATCACGACCAGGGTCTCCGTGTAGGGATCGATCCAGAGGGAGGTCCCGGTGAACCCGCTGTGGCCGAAGGACCCCACGGGGAAGAGGTCTCCACGAGGGGCGTGGTATCGGCTGTGGATGTCGAATCCAAGGCCCCGGAGCACCGGCTTACCGGTTGGAGACTGGGGCGTGGTCATCTGCAGGACCCCGAGCGGCGAGAGGATCCGCCTGCCGTCGTAGACGCCCCCGTTGAGGATCATCTGTCCGAACCGGGCCACGTCTTCGGCGGTGGAAAAGGCTCCGGCGTGTCCCGCGCATCCTCCCATTCGCGCCGCGGTGGGGTCATGAACCCTCCCCTGAAGCATCTCTCCTTCATGCCGTTCCGTGGGAGCGATCCTGGACTTCATCCGTTCTCTTGGATTGAAGAAGGTGTCCATCATCCCCAGGGGCTCGAAGACCCGTTTCCGCGAGAACGCGTCCAGATGGTCTCCCGAGATGACTCTCACCAGCTCGCCGAGAACCACGTAGTTGATGTCGCTGTATCTGAAGCGCGCTCCGGGCCGGGTCGCCAATTGCTCCCGGCAGGCCCGGGCGACGGCCGCCTCATAGCCTCTCCACTTGGTCTTCAGGGACAGACTGGGGCGCAGTCCCGAATAGTGGGTCAGGAGCTGCCGCACCGTGACCCGGTGCTTGCCGTACTGGGAGAACCGGTTGAGATGCTTGGAGACCGGGTCGGAAAGAGCAAGGCGCCCCTCCTCCACCAGGATCATGATGGCCACGGCCGTGGGCATGATCTTGGTCAGGGAGGCCAGGTCGAAGATGGTGTCCACTTCCATGGGCGAGCGGCTGGGGGAGACTGTCCGGTCGCCGAAGGCCTTGCGGTAGACGATGCCCCCTTTTCGGGCCACGAGAATGACGGCGCCCGGAAACTGCTTCTTTTCGATGTGCTCCAGCGTGATCGCATCCAGCTTCTCCAGCCTCTGCGGGGAGATGCCCACTTCCCGGGGATCGACCGGTCTCAAAAGGAGCTCGCCGTAGACAGTGTTCAGCGCCGCGCCGGCCAGTGCAAGAAACATGAAAACGGCAATGAAGCGGGAGTATCGGTGCATGAATCGGTGCAATATCCTAACAGCCGGTGGTGATAGTTCCGGAGCGGCGACTTTCCTGTCGCCGGTTGGGAGTATCCATGTTGCAAGTAGCGGGTTGTAAGTTGAGGTTTCCCTCCCGTGTCG
>JAPOYZ010000395.1 GCA_026706325.1 Candidatus Aminicenantota bacterium | reverse complement strand
GATCCACGAGGAAACCTCGGTGAGCCGGCTGTTTGTCAGCTGATCCTGAATGCGGAAACCGAGTTGCGCGGGCTGCCCGTTTTCTCAGAGCGGCTCGAACAAAGGAAAGAGGAGTTGGAGGAAATGCCTCGATTGACGGTGGAGTCGCAGATACGTCAGAAATTCGGAAAGAACGCCAACCGGAGGCTCCGCGCCGCGGGACGAGTGCCTGGAATCGTCTACGGTCGCAATGTGGTGCCGGTCGCCGTCTCCGTCGATCCCAAAGACCTGGACCGGATCCTGCACTCCGATACGGGCCACAACACGATTTTCACGTTGAAGTACCAGGACCAGGAGAAGGACGTCCTGATCCGCGAGCTCCAGCGTGACCCGGTCGGAGAGGAACTTCTCCATGCCGACTTCATAGCCGTCTCCATGGACCGGACCATGGTCTTCGACGTACCCGTGGAGATCGTGGGGACGGCCGCCGGCGTCAAGATGTACGGGGGAATTCTGGACCTGGTATTGCGAGAGATCCACTTGGAGTGCCTCCCCGGGGACCTGCCCGATCACATCCGAGTCAATGTGACCGACCTGGAAATTGGAGACTCGGTACGGGTGGAACAACTGGATGTGGATCGGGACAAGGTGAAGATTCTCTCCGATCCGGACCTGACCGTCCTGACGATAGCGGCTCCCCTGGTCGAGACGGACGAGGCTGAGATCATGCTGGAAGAGGAAACCGCTGAACCGGAGGTCGCGGGAGGAGGTCTGCCGGAAGGAAGCCAACCCGGGGAGTAGCGCTGGTGCTTCTGGTCGTTGGGTTGGGCAACCCGGGCCGCCGGTACCGAGCGACCCGACACAACGCGGGGTTCATGCTGGTCGACCGCCTGGCGGATTTGAGCGCCGCCCGGTTCGGTTCCGCCGCCGGCCATTCGCGCGTCTGCCGCGTCGAGCGCGAGAGCGGATCGCTGATTCTGGCCAAGCCGCAAACCTACATGAACCTCAGCGGCATCGCGGTTCGCTCGCTGCTTGTTCACTATGGCGCCGACCCTGAGGAGCTCCTTGTCGTCTACGACGAGGCACAGTTGCCCTTGGGACGGTTGCGGGTCCGGCGTTCCGGCAGCTCGGGCGGACAGAAGGGCATGGAATCGATCATTCGGATGGTAGGAACGAAACAGATTCCCCGGCTGCGAATCGGCGTGGGCGGCGACGCGGTGGAAGGGGATCTGACCGACTATCTGCTCTCCCCCTTCCCGGCGGGTGAGCGGTTGGTGCTGGATGCCGTGCTGGACCGTGCGGTCCTGGCGGTCGACACGATTATGACCCATGGCCATTTGCGGGCCATGGACCTGGTCAATGGTTGGAGGCCTTAACAGCCCGTGGTAAAAGTCGTCACGGCATTCGACCGCCCCTGCATCCCGGCGGGCGCAGGAACGGTCTCGGTGCTCGCGGGACTTTCACCACGAACTGTAAAAACCTCCGGCCACTGAACTGAAAGGTGGGTTTTCGATGGTCTATGCGAACTTTCTTTCTGCTGGAGAACTGGTCCCCGCCGTGGGTGCGGTGGCCCTGGCCGGGCTCCTAGCAGCCGGCCTGATCTACCGGTTCATCAACAAGATAGACATTCGAAACAAGACGATGCGGCGCATCTCCGACGCCATCCATGATGGCGCCATGGTGTTCCTGCGCCGAGAGTACGGGATTCTCGCCATCTTTGTCGTGGTGGTCTTCCTCCTGCTCTGGTGGAGTCTTTCGGCGGGCACCGGATTGGCCTTTCTGGCCGGAGCGTTCCTCTCCATGATCGCCGGTTTCTTCGGCATGAAGGCGGCGACCCGCGCCAACGTCCGCACCACCCAGGCCGCCTCCACCTCCGGGATCGGCGACGCCCTGAACGTGGCCTTCTCCGGAGGGGCCGTGATGGGGCTCTCGGTCGCCAGCCTCGGCATGTTGGGAATCTGCATCGCCTACCTGCTCTACAGCAACGGCTTCATTTCCGAGCGCGACATCAACGGTTTTGCCATGGGCGCCAGTTCCATCGCCCTTTTCGCCAGAGTAGGCGGCGGAATTTATACGAAGACGGCGGACGTGGGAGCCGATCTGGTGGGCAAGGTGGAAGCGGGAATTCCCGAGGACGACCCGAGAAACCCGGCCACCATCGCCGACAATGTGGGCGATTGCGTCGGAGACACGGCCGGCATGGGCGCGGACATTTTCGAGAGCTACGTCGGCTCGGTGATCGCCACGATCGCCATCGCCGCGGCCGGGACCACTCAGATACTCATCATCGGGGACGCCGAGAAGAGCCGCTACATGCTGTTTCCCCTGGTGGTCATCGCCATCGGCCTGATCGCCTCCCTCATCGGTGTGGTTTCCATTCGGGTGCTCCGCAATCTCAGCCCGGCTGCGGTGCTGCGAAATGCCACGTATGTGAGCGCCCTGCTTTTGCTTGCGGGGACCTGGTTCGCGGTACGCGCCCTGGATCTCGACACCGGCGTCTTCTACGCCGTCCTGCTGGGGGCCGGCGCCGGTGTCCTTATCGGGTTGCTTACCGAGTGGTACACGTCGGGCAATCCGGTCCGCCGAATCGCCGAATCTTGCAAGACCGGTGTCGCCACCAACATCATCTCGGGCC
>JAPOYZ010000045.1 GCA_026706325.1 Candidatus Aminicenantota bacterium | reverse complement strand
TACTCCCGGTATGCGCGCCCATAGCGCCTTGTCCGGCGGGCGCAGGAACGGTCTCGGTGCTCGCGGGACTTTCACCACGGACTGATAGACAAAGCAGGAGCACCGGCAGGAAATGTCCATCACGATCACAGAAGCGGCCGCGGGCAAGATCAAGCAGGGCCTCCATCAGGAGGGGCTCAGCCGAGGCGGACTTCGCCTGGGAGTCCGTGGAGGGGGATGTTCCGGACTCAGCTACGTCATGCGGTTCGAGGAGGAGAAGAAGCCGGGTGACCGGATCTTCGAAGCGTACGGCGTGCAGGTCTTCGTGGATATGAAGAGCTATCTTTTCCTGAAGGGCATGGGCCTGGACTGGCAGGGGTCGTTGATGCAACAGGGGTTCACCTTCGTGAATCCCAATGCCTCCCGAACCTGCAGTTGCGGGCAGTCCTTCGGAATCTGACCGCCGCGGCGCCTCCCAAACCCTCGCGTCGTCACGGACCGGGGTGACCCGGCGGAAAATCAGGCGGGCCGGGTCAGGGTCACGGCCACCTCACTCAGTTTTTCCTTCAGTTCTACAGGCCGTTTCCTGACCGTCACCTGAACCTGGTCAATCGGGTTTTCCTCCAGCAGGCGCCGGCAGAGAGTCCGGGCCAGCGCCTCCACCAGAAGATACTCCCGCTCGGCGGCGATGGCCCGGACGCGGTCCACAACCTTCACGTAGTCCACCGTCAGGTCGATGGCATCGCTGTTGCCGGCCGCCTCCAGGTCCAGGCCGAGGTCCAGGTCGACCCGGATCGATTGGGGCCGCGTTCGTTCCTCGCGGGTCACGCCGATGCGGGACCGGCACTTGATGTCCAGCAGGCGGAGGCTATCCATGTCGGGCTTCGCATGCGAACCGCCGGCGCGACCGGGCAGCCTCGGGCGTTCGGCTGAGCCGGGCAGCCGGCCGGGTTGCGATCGAGTCGCCGCGCCTTGGCCGGGAGGCGCTCCCGGTCGCGGCGTCACGCGGGATTCTCACCGGCGGGGCGAGTTTACTCGATTCGCCGGGGCGAGTATATTGTGCCCCCAAAAGGAGGTCGCCATGGGCATCGGTCGCGGAGTCGGAATCCAGTATCTGGGTCACAGTACGTTTCTGTTCACGTCACCGTCCGGACGGAAGGTGTTGATCGATCCCTGGACCGAAAACAACCCGGCCTGTCCCAAGGAGGCGGCACAGATCGACTCGCTGGATGTCATCTTGGTGACCCACGGGCATTTCGATCATATTCAGGATGCCGTGAGCCTGGCCACCCGGCTGGAGCCGCAGGTCGTCTGCATCTTTGAGATCGCCAACTGGCTGGAAAACAAGGGCGTCTCCAACATCGTGGCCATGAACAAGGGCGGAACCGTGACCGTGGAGGGTCTCCGCGTCACCATGGTGGACGCCCGGCACAGTTCCGGGATCATGGCTGACGACGGCACCATGATCGAGGGTGGAGAGCCCGCCGGTTACGTGGTGGAGTTCGAAAACGGTCTCCGCATCTATTTCGCCGGCGATACCTGTGTCTTCGGCGACATGAAGATCATCGCCGAGATCTACCAGCCCGAGTTGATCTTCCTGCCCATCGGAGACCACTTCACCATGGGACCCGTGGAGGCGGCCTATGCGTGCCGGCTGCTGGACGCCCGCAAGGTGATTCCCATGCACTACGGGACCTTTCCCATCCTCACCGGCACTCCGGACGAATTGGCCCGGCTGACCCGCGACCTGGGGACCGAGGTCATCGCCATGAGTCCTGGAGAGACTCTGTAGTCGTCGAATGCGCCGGGGCGGCCGGAGCCCGGAAGGCTCCCGATAGGAGTGGATCCCTCGGTGCGCGCACAGCTCCGGCTGAAGATGAACCTTGAAAGTCGGAACCAGTACCATTCGGTCCATGCCGGTGTCGGCTGGCGGGACCTGTCGGGCCGGGGAAAGCTCCTGGTGACGGGAGCGGACCGTGTCCGCTTTCTCCATTCCATGATCAGCAACGACGTCGAGGGTCTGGAGGAATACCAGGGCCGGTATGGCACCTTTCTGACCGCCCGCGGCAAGATGGTTGCCGATTTCTACTACTACCGGTTGCCTCATATGGTCCTCATGGACATGGACCCTTCCCTGGCCGAGCGGACCCGGGAGGCGCTGGAGACCTACGTCATCATGGACGAGGTGGAGTTCTCGCTCAGCGGCCGCTTCAGCCACTTCTCGCTCCAGGGTCCGCGGACAGGGGATCTGGTTCGGGCGCTGTTTCAAGCCGAGGTCCCGTCCCAACCCCTTCAGGCCGTAGAGGCGGATTGGACCGGAGACTCCGCCTTGTTGGTCCACAAGGCGGATGTCGGGGTGGCGGGCTGCGAGGTTTTAATGTCCACAGATGGCGCTTCGTCTTTCTCCCGGGCCTTGTCGGAGTGGAACGGACCGTTCCCCGTCCGGAGACTGGATCCCGAGGTTTGGAACCTGCTTCGAATCGAGGCCGCCATACCCCAATTCGGCGTGGACATGGACGATGGCAACTACCCCATGGAGGCCCGCCTGGATTCGGCCATCAGCCTGACCAAGGGATGCTATCTGGGACAGGAGGTCGTGGCCAAGGCCACCCACATCGGCGGCGTCGGAAGGTTCCTCA
>JAPOYZ010000254.1 GCA_026706325.1 Candidatus Aminicenantota bacterium | reverse complement strand
GACGGGGCGGAGCGGCCGGCGCCGGAAGGGACGGGGTCCTGCTACTACCTGCGGCTGCGGCAGCAGGACGGGCACCGGTCCTGGTTGAGCCCGGTGTGGCTGGACGGGGAGAACGGGGCGCGGTGAACGGCGGGGGCCGGCTTGGCAGGACGCAGCTTCTGTTACGGGGACGCCGGGAGCAGTTCCACCCCCTGGCCGCAGTTGACCATGGCGGCGTCCGTCATGTCGACAGTGCTCGTTTCGTACGCCTCCACACAGCGGAGCCCGTCCTGAATCGTGGCGCCCGAAAGGTCGGCGTTTCCGGCTGCTGCCACGCGGATGCCGTACCAGTTGCCGTCGGAGGATGCCGCGGCTTCATCGGATGAGCGGAAGGTGATGCCGCCGGCGCCGGCGTCGAGAGCGCCCTCGACGATGAGCTCGGAACGCAGGTCGTCCTTGCCGCCCCCGGTCTCGTCCCCCGGGGCGAACGTCACCGTCGTTTCGGCAGGCAGGGTCAGCTTCACCCCCGCGGGAACCTTCACGTCCCCCTTCAGGGCAACCTCGTCGTCCCAGGGTTCGAGGCGGAACAGCTTCCCCTCTCCCGGGCCCAGGGAGAGGGTGAAGTAAGGGGAAAGTCCGTTGCTGGTGGCTGCCGTCTCCCCGGTATGGAGATCCGTTGCCAGGTAGGACCAGGCCGGGCCGTTCAGTTCGGATGCATCCAGTTCGACGGTCACCGTCCGGGGCCTGCGGGGCCAGGGCTGGCAGCGGCGGTTGACGACCATCAGGTAGCGCGCGCCGTCCGCATGGGTAAAGGCGCCGAGGTGGTAATCGGCGGGATCGGAAAGCCGCCGGACCGGGGATTCGGGAGCGTCGCCGCGGAAGACGGCGTCAGAGGTCAGCTGCAGCAGGGTTTCGTCAAGCTCCCCCAACATCCGGTTGAGGGCCTGCACCTCTCTCCATTTGGGGGTGATCCGGTAGTTTCCGTCCACCAGGCCCTGCAAGTCCGGCCGGCCGCCTTCGTCGGTATGGCTGGAATACATGAAGTAGAAAATCCCCGTCACGCCGTGGGCGAGGACGAGATTGACCTGAACCCGGATTTCCTCCGGGGTCGGGTCGCGCAGGCCGCTCGGCCAGCTATGGGCCTGGATGACCGCCCACAGGGGGATGCCGGCCTCCCCGGCCACCTCCCGGGCGCGTCCGTACCAGGTGACGTAGCTGTCCAGGGCGCTCTGCAGGCGGGTCGCGTAGCCGGCCTGACCCGGTTCGGGCACGTAAAGCCCGAAAGTGTAGAAGTTTACCAGGAACTCCGACGGGAAGACGTTGAACACGAAATGCCGCATGAAATCCTGGCGGGTCTGGTGGAAGGAAGCCACCCCCGACTTTCCGGTCTGCGCCTTTATCAGGTCGTTCAGGTAGGCGATGCTCTCGTCCTTTTCCGTCCAATGGGGCTCGTCCTCCATGTAGAACCGCCAGGGCGGGTCGACGGATACGCCGTCATAGGCGGCCAGGTCGTTGACGATATCGGCGTCGAAATCCCCGGAAAAGAGTCTGTAGCCATAACTGTCGTGGGCCCTGATCCTGTCGACCCAGAGGTTCCCTGTCCCGTGCCATTCGACCTGGTAGCGCACCCAGTCGCCGCCGCGGGGAACCGAGTAGCGGATCAGGAAATCCTGGTAGGTATCGACCTCGCGGAATTCCAGGGCCCGCACATCCCGCGTGCGCAGCAGGGTGCCGTCCGAGTGCCTGAGGATCCTCAGGGTCGCGATGCGCTCCGGGATGCTATTGTCGTCCGTCTTGAGGCGGAAGACATGTATCCCGTGACGCACCCTGTTTTGGACGACCTGCCCGCGGTCATTCAGTTTCTGTTCCCGGTAACGCAGGAAGACCCCGGGGCCCTCCGGGGGGGTGTCGAGAAGGAGTCCCGGGGTATGGTCTGCGGTATTCGCATGCAGGGCACCTCCGTCCCGGGTCCCGACACGGTGGGTGAAGAACCTCCGGTGCTCCGCTTCCACGGTCTTGGTCCAGTAGGTCCGGCTGGCCGTCCGCCACGCCGGGGGAACATTCCAGCTGTACAGCAGGACCTTGAGTCCCCGCTGGTGAGCGAGATCCAGGAAGACGCCATTGACCGAAGGATCGTTCCTGACTCCGAGAGCGGAGTGAATGGTGTTGAAGTTGGCTTCGACCACCTGGTCGAGCCGCTCTGCAAAATGCTCCGCCTGGTTGTTGAACAGCCCCGGGAACCAGGCCCCGACGGGGAACTCCTGGCCGTGGCCCACCCTGTGAGCCAGTAAGAAATGGGCGGCGAGGAACAGGGTCGTTCGGGCCTTCACTCCTGTCCTCCAATCCGTTCTTCCCTCTTGATCCAACCCCAACCCTGAGACTCGACGGCAGTCGAGATGCGCAAGTCCACCGGGCCCCAGGGGACCTCGAAATAGGTATCTCCGTCGGGGACGTAGTCGTGCGACCCGTCATTGCTCGTTTTCGCGGTCCACTTGAAGGTGAAATACCCTCTTTCTTCGTCTTCCGGCCTGTCCCCGGGACTGCCCAGCGCCGCCAGGGGGACGGCCCCTTCCAGCCATTCGCCCGAGAGCGCCGCTTCCACTTCCGCCAGGTCTTCTCCTTCGGTTACAATCCACTGGTCTCCGGACAGGCG
>JAPOYZ010000432.1 GCA_026706325.1 Candidatus Aminicenantota bacterium | reverse complement strand
GCCCCCGAGATCGATGATCAGCTGGCGTTCCTGATCCAGGGGAACCGTAGGTGCAATGAGGTCCGGATTGAAACCTCCGAGGCCGGTCCAGTAAAGCACCTCCCCGAAAAACCGCCCGTCTACAAGCGCCCCTTCAGTGCCGTTGTTGTCGACACTCGTCACCGTGCCCCCGCGAGGCAGTACGCCGGTGCCGATGTTGTCGCCGATCGACCACACCTCGATCTCGGCCAGCCTGGGCAGCTCGCGTCGATAGTAGACCACTTTCCCCTGGCTGCCGGTGGCTTCGAGGGCATCCCAGTCCTCCTTGCCGCCCCGGAGACGCAGCTCCCTTCCTGAAGCATCTCTGCGGAAGTACTCGACGTCCCCCTGCCGGTCGGGCGGCAGACTCTCGTATACGGCCTGAGATACCTCCCGGCCTTTGCCGAAATCGCTGTCCGTCACGATGACACCGATGAAGTCGATGATATCCCCCGTGAAGCCCCCGGTCGAATTGGGCCATTTCGTCGGCGGTTGCTTGGTCAGGTCGATTTCGAACACGCGCTCGCTCTTGACCGGTTGCTTGGTGGTGAAGCGGGTCCGGGTCACGAAGGGGCCAACGGTAGTCTCTCCCTGGGAGGTGGTAACCTTGAAGTGGAGAAAGGGGTCTCCGAGGTCGTCGTCGACGAACTTGAGGACGATCTTGGTGGCCGAAACCGAGCGTCCCAGGTCGACCTGGATCCACCAGTCCTGTACCGGGTCGGAGAGGTCGGGCTGCCAGTACGTACTCAGGTCGCCATCGGTCACGTTGAGGGCGTCGAACCCGTTGGATCCAACGGCCAGGACTCCACCGCCGAAATCCGCGGCGTTGAGCATGGCGTTGATCCCGGGAACCGTTACTTCCTCTCCCTCTACCTCCAGGGTGGTGCTCTTGCGGATATACGCCGGCAGAACCCCTTCCTCGGTGATCTGCATCGTGTTGGCCGAGAACTTCCACTGCTCCCAACTTCCCTTCGAATCGATCACCACCCTACCAGGCTCGAGGGTAAACCCCTCCTGTCCCAAACTTCGGGCGGCCACCAACAGGACGACAAGAATGCCCCGCACTGTTTTTCGAAGGCCTGCTTCAAACGACGATCCCATTTTGTATCTCCTCGATTCGCAATCAATACGCGACCGAAACAATCCCACTGCTGATCTCATTCTCCAGGTTCACGTCTGCATCTATCCGGTACAGGTACAACCCCGGGGGAACAATGCCGTTCGAATCGTCCGTTCCATCCCAGGTGTACGCGTACTGTCCGATAGGATCCACCCCGGAATGCACCTGTTTTACCAGGCGGCCGGACAGGTCGAAGATCTCAATCGATACGGGGATCCCTGAAGTTACCCGCAACAAGGTATAAGAGATGTGGACGACGTCGTTTACTCCATCCCCGTTGGGAGTGAACGGGTTCGGAGAGACAGAAGGAGAAAACAGGAGCGAACGGCTCAACGAGGTTCTGATTGCAATCCCGTCACTCGGGATCTCGTCGATTGCGTTGCCCGGCACAATCCGCTGGCGGACTTCCAGGGGTTTCAGCGTATCGAACACTCTGCCGTCGAACCGCGTTCCCACCTCTCTGAACACCGGGGCCGTGAACACCACTTCTACAATCGTGCCGTTGTCGGACTGCTCCAGCCTGCGCGGAAGGAGCACTTCGAAACCGCGCCCGTCTTCTCTGGCACTCCATGTGAAATCGTCCTGGTTGACTGCGTCAATGCGCAGCGAATCGACGGATACCACCCCCGAGGGAGTGGAGATCTCAACGCCGTCGAACCCCCCCGCACCGGCAGGGATCGTCGGGCTGAAGTAGTAGGTGAACCGAGTCGGTTCCCCTACTGTAGTTTCGAGCGGAAAAACCTCCCCCACCAACTCGCCAACCAATGGCGGGGATGATGCCTCGAACTGGATGTAATCGATATTGCCCCCGTCCTCGACGGTCGACGCGAAATCCGCCCTGATCTGAACGTATCTCCGGGGCCCGGGAGATATGAAAGCCACACCGGGATTCTCGAACTCGTACGGACTCGACCAGAAGCTCCAGTTTTCGGTGTCGAAGGAAACCTTGTCCCCATAGTTCACCGGTTTGTATATGTCCTCGAGCCTGCTGTACTTGCTCTTGTATTCTGTCAGGGTCAGGTCTCCTCCGCCGTCGAGGTAGCGGATGCTGTCCTGCTGTTCCGGACGGGTTTCCCAGAAAACCACCGGGTGGGGATCGAGTCCGGCCCTGGTCCGGATGGCGATCTGAGCGTTGGGGTCCCGTCCTCCCGCCCACGTGATTTCGCCCAGGCTGGCGATGTCGTCCAGCTCGATCACGTCGGATTCGTACGCCGCCGGGGTGACGAAGCCGCCTCCGTACACCTCGAAAGAAGCCAGCCCGATCTCCTTGAGGGTCTGACGGCTGATCCGCAGCTGCAGCGCGTCGGTCGTTATCGGGGGGTCGAAGATCACGCTGACTTCAGGTTCGAAATTCTCCTTGATTTCGGCGACCACGGGGAAATTCGGGACCGAGTTTCCGTGGCGGAAGCCCCGGTCGCTGGCACCGATGACGAATTTCTCGAGAAAGTGCTCAGGCTTGTCGGGCAGCGGACGGAACCGCACTTCATGGATCAGGAACCGACCACCG
>JAPOYZ010000401.1 GCA_026706325.1 Candidatus Aminicenantota bacterium | reverse complement strand
ACCACCGCCTACGAGTACCTGGAACATCGGTTCAGCCTCTCGGTGAGGCTTCTCGGAGCCACCATGTTCCTCCTGTTCATGACCATCTACATGGGTGTGATCGTGCTCCTCTCGGCCCGGGCGCTGGCCGTCGCCACCGGATTGCCCCTGATGCTCATCATCGTCAGCGTCGGAATCGTCGCCACCCTCTACACCATGATGGGCGGGATCCGGGCCGTGATCTGGACCGACGTGATCCAGGTGGCGCTCCTGGTGGGGGGCGGCCTGTTCGCCATCGTGTACGTGGCCGTGTCCACCGGATCGGGACCGCTGGACTGGATCCAGGCCGTGAACGCCCGGAACAACGAGAGCATGCCTCTGGCTTCGTTGGACCCCACCATACCGGCCACGGTGGTCACCCTCATCCTGGGAGGCTGCCTCTGGACGCTGATGGCCCACACCGCCAACCAGACCATCATGCAGCGCTACTTCTCGACGGTGGACATGCGGGCGGCCAAGCGCAGCTACCTCACCAGCGCCGCCGTCGACGTCCTGCTGCTGACGCTGCTCACGGTCATCGGCGCCAGCCTGATCTACTACTTCACCCAGGGTGCCGGAACGCTTCCTCCGGACCTGGATCCGGCCAGCGGCAAAGATCGGGACGGCATCTTTCCCTTCTTCGTCGCGACCCGAATTCCCGCCGGACTCGCCGGCGCCATCTTCGCCGCCCTGTTGGCCGCCTCCATGTCCACCATCGACTCGGGCGTCAACTCCTTCGCCACGGTGGCCACCATCGACTTCGGCCGGTTGCGCAAGAGGCAGACGAAGAACCACGTGGTCCAGGCCCGTTTCATCACACTGGTGGTGGGACTGGCCGTCACCCTGTTCGCCATCTTTTTCGACCGGCTGACCGGCACCGCCGACATCCCGACGATCCTCCCCAAGACCTTCAACTCGCTGGCGGGAGGGATGGGAGGCTTGTTCCTGGCGGGCATGCTGCTTCCCCGGGCCGGAAGCCGCGCGGTCTGGCCCGCGGCCCTGGCCGGTGTCGGCACCGCGCTCGCCGTCGCCTACTCGGGAGAATTGCTTCGGTACCTGGGGCCTTCGGCCGTCGACCTGGTGGGCGCGTGGCTGAGTCCGGATTTCGCGCAGCGGCTGGCCGCCCAGGGGATGGGATTCACCTGGATCATCCCCTCCTCCACGCTGGCCGCGCTGGGAACGGCATGGTTGCTGAGCTTCGTCTTTCCCAACCGGAATCCGGAGCGGGTCCGAGGACTCACCTGGTCCACGCGCCGGGAACCGTCCCCCTACACCGGCCAGAGCCAGGGCTGACCCGAATCTACGCAATCAAGACGCCGGTCACCCGCCTCGCCACGATCTCCGCTTCACCCGGCTCCAGTGTCGCGGGGTTGAGTAGAATGCCGGACGGCGTCCCCGCCACGATGATGCTGGGGTCACCCTCCCACAATTCTTCCATCACCTGTCCCACGCTCTTGCCGATTTCTTCGGCGTCCCAGTCCACCAACGTGAACGGCAGTCCGTCGGGATGCACGGCCAGTCCGGTCGACGCGGAAGGCGAATCTCCCGTCCGCGCCCGGACACCCGGCACCCGGGCGAGGATCTCGATCATGGAACCGGCGCGACGGCGCCAGCAGTCGAGCATCTTCCCCTCGAACTCGGGGTTGGACCAGAGTTCCACGGCAGTCAGAAGACCGGCGATCTCCTCCTTGCCCACCTTCATCGGGCGTCCCACGCCATGGTTGGGACTACCGCTCATGACGCAGGCCTCAACCAGACTCTTGCGTCCCAGGATCAATCCGGACGACTGGGGACCCCGCAGGCCCTTGCCGCCGCTGACTATGGTGAGGTCGGCTCCCAGCTTCCAGTAGTGGCTCAGGATCGAGAAGGGAGGAAACTCGGCTGCGGCGTCCACGATCACCGGGACTCCGCGGGCATGCGCCAGCTCGACGACCCGATCGATGGGGAGATCGGTGGGAGGCGAATAGGCGGGAAAGTGGACGACCGCGGCCGTCTGAGGGGTGAAGGCCGCCTCCAGGTGCCAGGGATAGGTTCGATTGGCCAGGCCGACGGGAACGATCCGGGCTCCCGTCAGCCGGATCATGAGCTCGTAGAAGTTGATCTGCATCCGTTGGACGATGACCTCGTCCTTCATCCCGGCCGTGTCGGGCAACTGGTGGACCCGGGCGTTGCTCGATCCCGTCAAGCACGCGGCTACCGAGACGGCGACTCCCGCGGCCGCTCCGTTGGTGATGGTGCAGGCGTCGACTCCCGCCAGTTGGGCGATCCGGTCCCCCGCCTTTTCCAGGAGTTCCGGGATGCTGACGTGGGACCGGCCGGCCTCCTGCATCGCCGCCACCACCTCCGGGAGCATGATGGACCCGCCGATGGAGGTCCCGTTGGCGGCGGCGTTGATCCGTTTTTTTACGCCTAGTTTTTGGTAAATGCTCATGGTTAGTCTGCCTTTTCTGTTCGTCGAGTGAGTATAAGCTTCCGTGGGCGGTTGTTGGAGCGTGGCGGGTGTACAGGGGGGACGATCGTCCCCCCTTGACCCCCCGACTGGGCGACTAAAAGTCGCCCTTCCAATTCGGCGGCTGGAAGTCACGGTAGGAACGGCAGTTTCCTGCCGCCCCCCGCACAGATCCGTGCGT
>JAPOYZ010000392.1 GCA_026706325.1 Candidatus Aminicenantota bacterium | reverse complement strand
GCCGTCCACTACGGCCGACGCGGGATTCCGGTTGAAATCGGTGGAGACGAGCTCTTCCTCGGTGTACTCCAGGATCCCCTTCAGCTCCCCCTCGGCCGCAGTGCGGAGGGCGTCCTTCACCTCTTCCGCATCCACGTCGGTCTCCAGGGTTGCCGTGAGATCCACCAACGAGACGGTGTGTGTCGGAACCCGGATGGAGATGCCGTCCAGACGGCCCTGCAACTCAGGCAGCACCAAGGTCACCGCACGCGCCGCACCGGTGGTGGTGGGAATCATGGAAACGGCCGCGGCGCGGGCGCGCCTGAGATCGGAATGGGGCAGGTCCAGGATCTGCTGATCGTTGGTGTAGCTGTGAATGGTCGTCATCAATCCCTTGGCCAGACCGAACCGCCGGTGGAGAACCTTGGCCACGGGAGCCAGGCAATTGGTGGTGCAACTGGCATTGGAGATGATGGAGTGATTCTCGGGGTCGTAGTCCTCCTCGTTGACCCCGAGACAGACGGTGACGTCGGGACCCTTGGCGGGTGCACTGATGATCACCTTGCCCACCGAGCCACCCAGATGCTTCGCGGCCAGCTCCCTCTTGGTGAAGAAACCGGTGGATTCGATCACCAGCTCGACTCCCTCGTCGTTCCATGGGATCCGGGCCGGGTCGCGCTGGGAGAAAATCCGGATGGGCCGGCCGCCCACCACCATGTTGTCTCCCTCCACTTCCACGCTTTGCGGCAAGCGGCCGTAAACCGAGTCGTAGCGCAACAGGTGCGCCAGCGTCTGCGGACTGGTGATGTCATTGATGGCCACGACCTCCACCGGCGTCTCCCGGTCCAGGGCCGCCCGAAACACGTTCCTGCCAATTCGTCCGAAACCGTTGATTCCAACTCTCAATTCCGTCTCCTCCTCTTGATCTTCAGTCCTTCGAAAAACGGCGGCCAGTATAACAGTCCGGTCCAACAGTCCCCGTGCCGGCCCGGCAGGAAGGCCTCACTTACGGGCTCGTTGCCCGGAACCCGTCTCCGCCGGCGGCCGATTCCGCGTAGGGATCCGAGCCGCCGTTCCGGGTGTGGAAACGCCGGTGCCCCCAGAGCCAGCAGTGGGGAAACTCGCGAACCATCTCTTCGATGTACCGGTTGAACCGGGCGGTGTTGGTCCGGGCGTCTTCCGCGTCATTCCCGGTCCGGACCAGGTCCACGGACGGGTAGAAGCGAATCCGGTAGCGGCCCCGCCGGCGGGCCGGATAGATGAATCCGGGGACCACGGGGTGGGAGGTCCTCAGGGCCAGCGCCGCCACTCCGGCATGGGTGCTGGCCAAACGTCCGAACAGAGGGACGAACACTCCGTCCTTGCGCTGGGTGTTCTGGTCGATGAGGAGTCCCACGTCGTTTCCCTGGGAAAGCCCTCGAAAGATCCTTCTCATGGAATGCCGTTTGGGAAGGACCCGGTTGCCGGGCCAACTCCGGATCCGGGTGACCCACGCTTCCAGATACGGATTGTCGAGCGGGCGCACGACAAAGCTCAAGGGATGCCCGGCAAGTGCGTGGGCCGCCGGGAGCAGTTCCCAGCAACTCACGTGGGCGGTCAGAAAAATCACCGATCCGGTCCGGCTCTTGGCCTCCAGATAGTTTTCCAGTCCCCGTCCCGGCTCATAGCTCACCCGGCTGCGGACCTCTGAAGCCTGACGCCGATTCAGACGGCTCACCTCGACGGCGTGGTGACCTTGCTGACAGTAACTTTCCCGCAGCACATCTCGGCGCCAGCGCTCGTCGCTGTCCGGGAACGCGATCCCCAGGTTGATCATGCCGATGCGGCGGTGCTTGGCGTCGGCCAGATAGACCAAGCCGGCGATGCCCCGGCAGAGAGGGTAGGCGAGGATCCGGGGCATTACCCCCACCAACTCCACGAAACCGCGAACCAGGAGATAGACCGGAAGATCGAACCAGCGACGACGCTTCATGGAAACGGACCCATGGAACAAGGAGCATCTTCCATCCCGACCCGGATTCCGCCGCGGCGGCGTTCGGCCTTCAATGCCCCCGCATCAGACCAAAATCAAGACTTCCACACCACCTGTCCAGCTTCAAGTCGAGACGCGCATGGCGACTTTCAGCCCTGATCCCTAGAATTGGTTGGAGAAGGAACCGAAAGCCAGGGTACGCCTCATGGTCCAGTTTCAACCGTTGGTTCAGGAGTGGTTCCGGGACCGGTTCGGCGAGCCGACCGAACCTCAGCGTCTCGGGTGGCCGGCCATTCAGACGGGCGGGAATGTCCTGATCGCAGCCCCGACCGGCTCCGGGAAGACGCTGGCCGCCTTTCTCTGCGCCATCGACCGGTTGATCGGGCAGAGTTCCCGCGGGGACCTGTCCCAGAGCACCCAGATCGTCTACGTCTCGCCTTTGAAGGCCCTGGCCAACGACATCCGAATGAACCTGCTGGAGCCCCTGGAGCAGATTCAGCAATTGGGCGATTCCCGGGGCATGGAGCTCTCTCCCGTACAAGCGTTGGTCCGGACCGGGGACACCCTGGCCCGGGAACGCGCCCGAATGACGCGAACCCCTCCGCACATCCTGGTCACGACTCCCGAGTCCCTCTTCATCCTGCTCACCGCCCTCATTCGGGTTCGGCTGCTTAAGGAGACCCGGCCCGTGATCGTGGAT
>JAPOYZ010000272.1 GCA_026706325.1 Candidatus Aminicenantota bacterium | reverse complement strand
GGCCTGCAACGTCCGGCTTCGCCCCCAGCTCTTCACCGAGGTCAAGTCCGGTCTGAAGATATTGACCTGCGAGACCTGCAATCGAATCCTCTACTACCAAGGCGGCTGACGCCAGGGAGTGCGGGGTGGTCGGTGAGTGAACAGCCCGTGGCAAGGTCACCACGGCATTCGACCGCCGGCCGGGAACCGGCGAATCTCGTGGGAGTAACGGGACATCCATTCAATTCGAGCCGGGCGTCGTCGACGTGATCGGGTTCCATGCTCCGCCCCGCTGATCGAACGCCTCTTTTTCACGCGTTCCTGAGCCATGAGGACCACCTTCTACCGCCAGTTCTACTGGGCCATCACTGAATTCCCGTTTTACAAGACGATACTGGCGCAGCCTCCCCGGCAGACCCTGCTCTATCTGCTTTATCTCTGCGCCCACGCCTCCTTGATCGTGACTCTGGCCTACGCATTTCACTTGGGCCCGGAGTTTCGGGAATTCGGAATCTGGCTCCAGGAGAACGTCCCTCCCATGCAGGTGAGCGAGGGCCGGCTCCGCGTCGAGGCGGACCAGCCGTTGATCCAGATCTACTCCGGCCGGGAACCCGTCACCCTGATCTTCGACACCACGGGAAGCCGCCAGGACTTGGCCCGTTTCCCGGAGCCGCTGCTCCTGTTCACCGAAGACGCCCTCGTGCTACGCCGGAACCAGTCGGTGGAAACCTTTCCCTGGACCGATTTCGGCTCATTCGAAGTCACTCCGGAACTGATCCGGAACTGGCTCGAGGTCATGAAATGGGTTTATTTCCCAACCGCGTATTCCCTGGTTCTGGTATTCACCTTCGCGGTCAAACTGGTTCTGGCCCTGCTTTTCACTCTGCTGGCCCTCTCGGTGACAACCCGTTACCAGGTGAAGTTCCCTTATCCCGCCTATCTGGCCATCGCCGTCTACAGCCTGACGCCCGCCGTAACGATTGAAACGGCGGTGACCCTGACCGGCCTGTCCATCCGCTACCTGGAAGTGATCTCTCTGGCGACCACGGGCATCTACACCTATATGGCGACCAGCAGAATCATGGCGGAGAAGTCGGCCCGGTGAAGTACCGGATCAGACCTTGGATTTCCGCCCTCTTGGGAACGGCCCTGGTCCTCAGCGCCTCCTGGACCGCCGGCGGACAGCAGCGCCCGTCCTTTCGGGCCAAGGTCGACGTGGTGGACGTCTCCTGCATCGTCCGGGACCGGCGGGGCCGCTACGTGGAGAACCTGACGCGGCGCGACTTCCAGGTCTACGAAGACGGAGTCCGGCAAGAACTTCTGTTTTTCCATCGGGAGAAGGCGGAGACGGGACGGTCCTTGTCCGTCGCGCTGGTCATGGATTCCAGTGCCAGCGTCAAGGACAAGTTGGCGTTCGAGCAGAAGGCCGCCATCGAGTTCTTCGGCGAGGTCCTGACACGGGAGGGGGAGTCGGGTGCGGTGGTCCAGTTCGACAGTGACGTCCGGCTCCTCCACGATTTCAGCGCCGATCCATCGCAACTCGCGGATGCCATCATGGAGGTTCGGGCCGAAGGCGCCACCAGGCTCTATGACGCCATCTGGGTAACGGTCAGGGATCTGTTGCGGCACCGGGACGGGCGGCGAATCCTGTTGGTGCTCTCCGACGGCGCCGACACCCGGAGCGCCGTTTCATGGCAACGGGCGATTCGGACGGCCCAATCCCACGATGTGGTGATCTACGGAATCGGCGTGAAGAGTTCCGGTTTTGACGCGGATTTCGAGAAGCTGAAGCGCTTCGCCCGGGCCACCGGAGGCCGTTTCGTCAACTCCAAGGCCAATCTGAAACGTCTCCGCCAAGCTTTCAACGGCATCCGAAGGGATTTGGGCAATCAGTACAGCCTCGGCTACGTTTCCTCCAACGCCAAGGCCGACGGATCATTCCGCAAGATACGGGTTTCGCTGGCTCGCTCCGGGTTGAAAGTCAGGCACCGTGAGGGGTATTATGCGGCGGAACCGAATCCATGAGTCACAAGACCTCGGGCCCGGAAGCGGCTTTACCTCTTCAACTCCAACTCTGCATCCTCGAAGCGGAGTTGGAGAATATCCAAAGTGACCTGGACCGCCTTGAGATCCGCCGGGACGAACTCCTGCAGCAGATTCGGCACTACCGGACCGAGTTGACGCAAGTTCAGGGCCGGACGGTTCTTCGCCGCGTCAAGTGACGCGCCGCCCCGGAAATCCTCCCCATACGGATCAAACACCCGAGGGCGGGATCAGCTTCTCCGCACACTTCACCGGTTGGGGGAAAAGGCGGCAGACCGCTATTCGGACTTTCGTGTATTGAGCCAGTCCAGGTAGTCGACGATGGCTCTCAGTTCGTCGTCGCTGTACTCGGTGGAGACGGTCCGATGCTCCCAACTTCCATCCTGGGCCAGGGACTCGATCTCGTCCGGCAGGAGCGTGCGCAAGACGGGAGGAATCGTTGTGAGGTCAAAAAGCCGGACCTGGTCTTCCTCCTGAGCGACTCTCAGAGCGGCAAAGCTCTGGCCGTCCGTGAGCTGGGCCCGCAGGACGTGAGTGGAATGTCGGCTCCTGGTCCTTCCCACCAAGCTGGCGTCGAGCCGTTCCCCCAGCGCCAGCAGGTCGGGACCGACCGGAATGCCTCGGCCGCC
>JAPOYZ010000514.1 GCA_026706325.1 Candidatus Aminicenantota bacterium | reverse complement strand
GTTCGTCAACCGCGGAGACGACCGGTGGGATGAGATCGGTTTTCTGGCGGAGGTGGGGTTCAGCGCCAACGGGAAGGCGCGCTCCGGCATGGGTGTCGATGCCGCCGACTACGACCAGGACGGCCGGCAGGACCTGTTCGTGGCCAACGTGGACCAGGAGATGTTCGCCCTCTACCGGAATCAGGGGAACGAGTTGTTCCGCGATCTCTCCCATCCCAACCAGGTGGCTCAGTCGACCCGGCTCCTGAGCGGCTGGGGGCTGAAGTTCCTGGACTTCGACGTGGACGGGGACATGGACCTGTTCCTGGCCAACGGACATCCCGACGACATGATCGCCTCCTATTCCCTGCAGGTCACCTACGCCATGCCGCTGCTGCTCTTCGAGAACGTGGACGGGAGGTTCCGGGACATCAGCGAGGGGGCGGGCGACGTCTTCGCGGAAAAGTATCCGGCGCGCGGGATGACGGTGGGCGACGTCGACAATGACGGGAGAGTCGACGTGCTGGTGGCCAACAACGGGCAGGAGCCCGTGCTTCTACGCAACCGGTGGGGAGCCGGCAATCACTGGATCGGTTTGAAACTGGTGGGCAGGAACTGCAACCGGGACGCCATCGGAGCGTTGATCCGGTGGTCCGCCGGGGGAGTGGTCCGGAGCCGTTTGAAGACGAGTGGCGGTAGCTACTTGGCGTCTCACGATCCTCGCGAGGTGTTGGGGTTGGGCCAGGCAGGCAAGCTGGACTGGGTCGAGATTCACTGGCCGGCTCCCAGCGACCGGGTCCAGAGGCTCAAAAATCTGCCGATCGACGCGTATGTGACGATCACGGAGGAATAATGGTGCGGCGGCTTCCAACCGCCGCCACGGGGGTGGAGCGGCGACATTCTTGTCGCCGGGAGCGGCATCTTTCAGGCGCCGATCAGGGGAGGTAGGGGGACGGCAGTCCCCCCTCTACACCCTCCCTACTCGCAATCTCGCCCGCTTCCCTTGCGGAGCTTGACGTACCGATCCTCTCCCACACCGATCCAACTTTCGCACAACCCGTCGGGCCAGTGAACCTCCACCCGGTCCACATCCTTGGAGGAACCGAGCCCGAAGAGGATCCGGCTGTCGTTGGCGCTGAGATAGCTTCCGTCGGTGTGACAGCGGCGCCATAGAGGTTGACGGCCCTCCCGGAACAACGCGACCCGGGCTTGGTAGATCGCCGACGGGGCGGCACCGTCACCCTCCAGACGGACTCCCAGCCAATGATTCCGGGAGCCGACCTGGTTGAGCAGAAGACGGGCCGGTCCGTTGTTGTTGGAAATGGCGATGTCCACGTCCCCGTCGTTGTCGATGTCGCCGAAGGCGGCGCCCCGGCTGACTTCCGCCAGTTCCAGCGCCGCGCCCGCAACGTCCGATCCGATCTCCCGGAACCGGCCGGTACCGTCGCCCCGGAAGAGCTGGTTCTCCTGCGCGTAGGGATAGGCTGAATCCGCCGGCTGGCGATCGTCCATGACCACGGCTCCATTGGCCACGAAGAGGTCCAGCCACCCGTCGTTGTCGTAGTCGAACCAGAGCGTGCCGAATCCGGAATAGGGGACACTTGGAATGGCCAGCCCGAAACGGGAAGTGGCGTCCGCGAATCCCGTCCGCCGTCCATTCAGATAGAGGGTGTTGGTCTCCTTCTTGTTGTGGGTCACGAACAGGTCGTCGTCCCCGTCGCCGTCGAAATCGGCGGCCGTGACGCCCATGCCCGCCTCGGCCATGCCGTCGATGTTGTACGCGGTTCCGGACACCAGGCCCTGGTCCTGGAACGTCCCGTCCCCCTGGTTGATCCACAACTGATTGGGGGTCCCGTCGTTGGCGACGTAGATGTCCACGCGCCGGTCGAGATCCAGATCCACGGCCACGACTCCAAGTCCGGCTCCGAAGGCCCGGCCCAGACCGGCCTCCTCCGACCGGTCGGTGAATCTTCCGTTGCCGTCATTGCGAAAAAGGCGGTCGGGCAACGGCTGGTAGACATCCGGCGCGCAGTAGTCCCGGCGCTCGCTGCCGCACCTGCGGTTCCCCTGGATGGTGAAGGAGACATAGTTGGCGACGTAGAGGTCCAGGTCGCCGTCGGAGTCATAGTCGACAAAGGTGCTGCTGGCGCTGTACCGGGGATCGTCCACTCCGGCATCGCGGGTCACGTCGGTGAAGGTCCCGTCGCCGTTGTTGCGGTATAGAACATTGGAGCCGAAGTTGGTCAGATAAAGGTCCGGATCCCCGTCGGAGTCGTAGTCGCCGACGGCCAAGCCCATGCCGTAGCCGGGATGTCCAACCCCGGCCTCGCGGGTGACGTCGGTGAACCGGAGTTTCCCTGTCGGGTTCAGGTCATTGCGGAACAGCCGGTTCCGTGGCGGTGCCTCTCCGGAAAATGGGAACGATGATTGGGACACCTCCTTAGATCGGTCCAGCATCGCTCCCTGGACGAAATAGAGGTCCAGGTCCCCGTCGCCTTCATAGTCGAACATTCCCACTCCGGAACCCATGATCTCAGGAAAGAAATACTCGCCCGTCGCTCCGATGAAGTGGTGAACATTCAGACCTGTTTCCCGCGCGGCTTCCCGGAATACAGGGAGACCGGCAGCAAAAAGGAACCGGGAGAGAAGACAGAAACCCAAGACCGCAACGACGGC
>JAPOYZ010000541.1:1254-2674 GCA_026706325.1 Candidatus Aminicenantota bacterium | reverse complement strand
TATTCGGCTACTTCACGAATCCCTGGGCCTGGACCTACTTCGTCTTCATCGTCTCCATGTTCACCTACCGGCAACGCGACGACGACAGGCACTGCGCGGAAAAATACGGCGCGGAAAAGTGGGCGGAGTACCGGGCAAGGGTGAAGTACCGGATCGTTCCCGGTCTTTATTGAGAAAGGCTCCCCGCGGGATCCATGCCTGGCGTGTTATCAAGTCATGCCGGGCGGATCCCGCGCCCGGACCGAGCCGGAGTACGGGCGCGGCCCTGTTTCCCGGCGCGGTGGCGTCGGGCGCCTGTTTCCCTAAACTGGGGGGGCGAGGGTGACCGGTTCGAACTGATACATCCAAACCGGAGTAGAGTGCCGTGAGTCTGACATGCGACACCACCAGCTTCCTCGACCGCCGGGCGGTCCGTCTCGAGAGCGACGCCTTGCAGGTGATCGCGATGACCGGCTGCGGACACCTGGCGAGTCTGCGCCGCCCGGATGTCGACGTGAACCCCCTGTGGGAACCGCCCTGGCCGTTGATGGAGCCGGAGGCCTGGGATCCGGAGAAGCATCTGGAGATCTACGGTCCCGGCGAGGGCCGTCTGCTCGCGTCGCTGGCCGGCCACTCGCTCTGTCTCAACCACTTCGGCGACATCAGCGAAGCGGAAGAGGCGGCCGGGGGGTATCACCACGGCGAAGCGTCGAACCTACCCTGGACGGTGTTCGACCAGAATGCCGATGCGGACGGCGCCCGCCTCGATTACGGCCTCGACCTGCCGGATGCGCGGATGCGCTTTCTCCGGACCCTCGAGATACGTCCCGGAGAATCGACCCTCTACATCAGGGAGCGCACGACCAACCTGCGGCGCTCGGACGCCCCGTTCTTCTGCCAGCAGCACGTGACCATGGGACCCCCGTTTGTCGAGGGGGGCGTGACCCGGCTCGACCTGCCGGCAAGGAGGGGACATACCAACCCGGTCGCCATCCACGGCACCGATCCCCTGCTGCCAGACCAGTCATTCGACTGGCCTGCGGCCCGACTGCAGGGCGGCCGCGGCACCGCCGACCTGGGCCGCTACCCGGAAGACCGCTATATGGCGGTTGCAACCGTCCTTCTCGAACCGGAGGGAGAGTACGCGTACACCGCGGTCTCGAACCCCCGGCTCGGGTTGTTGCTCGTGTACGTCTTTCCCCATCAGGTGTTTCCCTGGACCACCCTGTGGTACGAGCACGAGGCCGCCGAGTTCCTCCCTTACAGCAACAGGACGATTGCCTGGGGTGTCGAGTTCGGCTCGGTCGCGCTGGCGCACAGGGTCATGGACACCATGATGGCCGGACCGCTCTTCGGCGTGCCCCGCTTCGGGGCCATTTCGGCGGGGCACATGCCGCCTCTTCGGCAGTCAGTTCCTCGACGTCAGCCAGCTCCTCCGGCC
>JAPOYZ010000541.1:0-1244 GCA_026706325.1 Candidatus Aminicenantota bacterium | reverse complement strand
CATGGACCCCATGGTGGCCGGCCCGCTCTTCGGCGTGCCCCGCTTCGGGGCCATTTCGGCGGGGCACACGGTCGAAGTGAACTACCATGCCCACATGCTGCGCATTCCGGAGGATTGGCGGGGAGTCGAACGCGTCGTTCATGCCGGCGGCGAAACCATCGCCGAGGAACGCGGTTCGGACAGGTCCGTGCGAACGCCCAGCGACTGGCGCGTGTCGACGTCTTCTGCCCCTGCGAGCGCCTGACCTTTCGGATGTCCGGGCGCAAGAGAGCCTCTTGGAGTACGGCGGCCATTTCCCGCAGGCCGACCGCCTCGACCTCCGCTGACAGCGGATAACGCTCCTCCCCGGAATAGACAATCGAGATATGAACTCTCTCGTTCGGGGCCTTACCATGAAGCCCCTGATGAGTTTCGGGAACTCACAAATTTATTGCTCATAAGTGGCGAAGATGAGAAGCATCGGCTCGATGTTACCTTGGAAAAGATCTTTCAGACTGTTGAAGTGATACCTATTGGTTTGAGTATTGTCAGGAACGCCATAGCCTTCCAAAGAGCCTTGATCTATCGCCGCAGGATTTGGGTCCCCGGGGCGACAAGGGCGGCCAATCAGCCTGTTGCCCAGAAGGGCTCAAATCCCGTTCACATCCATTTTCTGGATACTTCAAGCAAATCTGAATTAACGGCGGCAGCCTTCTGGTTTTTCCTGAAGACCAACAAGTGAGAGACGACGCCGGAGTTGATCTCGAGGCCGTACCCGTTCGGCAGGGGTACGCCCGCTGGTCCGGGACCTACGATACCCAGGACAATCCCATGATCGTTCTGGAGGAGCCCTTGGTGCGGTCCCTGCTGGGGGACGTCCGGGAGCTCACGGTCGCCGACATCGGCTGCGGCACGGGCCGCCACACCCTCTACCTGGCGGAAGCGGGGGCAGGGGTAACTGCGGCCGACTTCGCTCCGGAAATGATGGCGCAGGCCATCGGGAAGGCGGAGGGCCGCAACGTGCGGTTCGTTTCCCACGACCTGACCGAACCCTTCCCGTTCGACAGGGACAGCTTCGATCGCGTCCTCTGCTGCCTCGTCCTCGAGCACATCTTCGATCTGGATCCGGTGATCGCAGAGATGGGGAGGATCTGCCGGCCGGGCGGTTTCATCGTCATCTCCGAACTCCACCCGGCCATGCGTCTCCGCCGCCTGCAGGCCCGCTTCACTGATACGGAGACGGGCCGGAAGGTCAACGTCGAGAG
>JAPOYZ010000160.1 GCA_026706325.1 Candidatus Aminicenantota bacterium | reverse complement strand
TCATGTTGGTGAGCACTCTAACACGTGACCCGGCGTGTCGACTAGTTTGGGGAATAGCGAATCAACTTGGGAATGGCATCGGCGGCCATCCTGAAATAATGATCGTCCCTTTCCACGCCCATGCATGTATGACCGACAGCTTCGGCGGCGGCCAACGTCGATCCGGAGCCCGCGAACGGATCCAGAATCATGCCTTCTCTCAGCGGCAGCACACCACCTACCAGTTTCCGAAGAAAGGATTGAGGCTTGAGACTCGGGTGCGGCGCCAACTCGCGTTCGCTCTTTCTGGTTGGCGAGGAAGCGATCACGTCCCCGAACGGTTTGTCGTGACTTGGCCGGCGAAAGCCGCCAGTCTTCCATTTCCTGAGATTGTCCTGAACTCTTCCTTCCAGGGGTTTCCGGTACACGACCCAAGGCTCCCACATCGAACGCGGCATCACCGTGACGTCGGAAAACTCGTCGTGAGCAGCCTTGGGACGGTCCCCACCCCTCATGGTCATCGTCAGCCTCACGATTTCTCCCCGCCGCTCCAGCCCCGCTTCGGCCAGCGCTGTTGATACCAAGTAGGACACCAACGGATTAGAGGCCACAACCACATGAGCCCCCGGAACCAATTTCGGCAGAAGGAGGCGGGTCCACACAAAGAAAAAAGTCCCGATGTAGGTGAGCTGGTCCTTGGTAAGCGTTGTGAATCTCGGTACGGGGGATCGAAGATGGCCATCGAATGATGGGGGAATGCGCCACACCCCCCCCTTGCCTCGCCGGAGTTTGACTTGTTGTTCCCGAGTGTACTCGTGGAGACCATAGGGAGGGTCCGTTACGACGGCGTGAACGCTGTTGTCTTCCTGTTGGTCAAGCCAGTCGAAGCAGTCCGCATGAAAGAGCCTTGACCGCCCGAACGATACCGGCGCCTCGGACTCTTTTGGCAGAGGCAGTCCGCGCTGGACTCCGAGAACCGGAGATGAATGCAACTTGTATACTCCCCGTTCTTCTCGTATGAACAACCTGGGTGTATTCAGCCTGAGATAGGACCGAACGGAAGACTCCTTGGTTGGCCCAACGACCTCAGAGACCCTTTCTCCGATCTCCTTGACTGACAGCGCCTTGGATGTGAACGACATGACCTGTAGAATTCCGTCTCTCACACGTCCGGGAGCGTATCTGGGTTGTCTTTCCGCCATCTCAATCGCCATAATGGACGTCTGGACGTCTTTAGTCAAGAGTTAGACACCGAGAGTTAGACACCGAGAGTGACGATGGCGGCAAGAGTCGGATGCTCCGCTCCCTGACGTGCTGGCGTGGGGTAGCCCCGGAGCCCACCGGACAGAAATCCGCCGGACCGTGTACTCAAGGGCACTGGTTTCAATCCCAAATTGAAGAGCCTCGATTCAACCTGAAATTGACAATGGCGAGGCGCGGGCGGTATGGTTTCGCAAGGAATGGATGTCACTGGATTCCGGTCGGCCGGGGGAAGCGCGGCCGCGAGCCGAATGAACGTGTTTTCGCCATGGAGCAGGATCGCCGGATTGGGCGCTGCGGCGCTGCTGGCGGCTGCATTTCCGGCAGGTCCGCTGCAGGCCCAGGAATCGGGGCCTCCCACCGAACCCAAAATTCTCTCCGTCCATCCCCTGGGCGCCCGCGCGGGTTCCACGCTGGAAGTCGAAGTCCAGGGTTATCTGCTGGAAGGCGCGCGAGCGGTCTGGTTCGAGCAGGGCGGGCTTCAGGGCCGGGTCGGGGACGTGCGAGCGGTCTCCACGGAGGGGAACGGCGATTCCGAAGCTGCCGGGGAAGACGAGGCCGTGCTGCTGGGTGTCCGGGTCAAGCTGGAGATTCCCACCGACGCCCTGGTCGGCGTCCATCGGTTCCGCCTGGTTTCCAATCTGGGAGTTTCCAATGCCCTGATGTTTCGGGTGAACTCCGATGCCGTCCTGGACGAGACCGGCCAACCGCACCAGACGCCCTCGACGGCCCAGCAGGTCGCCATTCCGGCGGTGGTCAACGGCCGGGTGGCCAGCGACGGGGAGGAAGACTTCTATGCCTTTGAGTTGACGGAAGCTCAGGAACTGCGCTTCGAAGTCTTCTGCAAGACCCCGGGTAAACCGCCCGATGATGTAGGCCTGGATCCGGAACTGACCCTCTACGAGCCGACCGGCAGTTGGTTCGACCGGGAGCGCACCACCCGGCTGGCCTACAACGACGACCCCAGCTCCTATCATGTCAGCCGGCTTTCCCAATTGACCTACCGGTTTCGGAAGAAGGGGCGCTACCTGGTCGGTGTAGGGGCATTTCTGGGTGGCGGCAGTCCGCACTTTTCCTATCAACTCAGAATTGCCGACTCCAGAGCCCCCACTTTCGCCCAATTGGATCGAAACGGTCACGACCGGTTACCCGTCCCCTGGAAGGAGCGTGCTTTTCGCCGCCCCATCGGCTCCGGCCGGCTGGGTCTCCTCCGGTTGAGGTCCGCGGGCTCGAACGGAACCGGCGCCGATGGTCCGTTGACCAACGGCGCCGCATCCAGCCGCGGGGAACCCGTGCAGTCCGGCGCCAATGGTCGAGGCAGCCAGGCGTCGATCATCCTCGTGAAAGAGCAGGAGAACGAGGAAAAGGAAGGGAATACGCTCTCCATTGCCGTTCCCGGCATCGCCGAGGGAACCATCGACCGCCCCGGCGACGTCGAC
>JAPOYZ010000429.1 GCA_026706325.1 Candidatus Aminicenantota bacterium | reverse complement strand
CCACCATGTGCTTTGGTTCATTAGATCCCGTCGTCCTCGTAACGTAGAAGCCGTCGAGGAACCGTCGGCCGAGATCGGCGGGAATCCCTGTGTAGAGATGATCGCGTTGGAGATAATCGATGAGATCAGCACAGATTGTGTTTCCGATGATGTCAGTGACGAACGGATAGGTTTCCTCACGGAGAGAACGATCAACGTCTGCGTTAGGGACATGCAGCCTCTGAAGCGACTCAGCCATTTGAAGGGGGAGGACGAGCTCTTGCTTTTCGGAATCAATGTGTCGCTCTAGATCGTTGAACAGATCCGTCCACTGTTCTCCGAAATCGCCATCGCCGCGCAGAAACTCTGCAATCGTTGGCTCTTTGGGCTTCGATATTATCAGGGGCTTCAGTTGGCTGGCCAGATCTTCTGGCAGGACGATCCCGTCTTCGACTATATCGGTGCGTCGCTTCAAATCGGCCTTTATCCCATTCCAAAAGCGCTCATACCGCTCTTCGTTCCGGTCGTGCGGCTCAAGGATGCGTAGATCATCCTCCAGGGTGTGGCCGAACGGGACGTGACCGAGGTCGTGCAGCAGGGCACCCAGGCGAGCAAGTACCGTCGCCTTAGCGACTTCGAGGTCGTACTCAATCGATTGATCGTCTTCCCACTCGCCGAACAGATCTGGCACATGGTCAGGACGGTACCGCTGCGACAAAGCGATATCCATAAGATCTTGAGCGGCCCGGAGAGTACCAAGGGTGTGTGCGAACCGGGAGTGGGTCGCGCCGGGGTAAACGAGGTGAGTCGTTCCGAGTTGTCGGACTCGCCGGAGTCGCTGCATTGGAGCAGTGTCGAGTATCGCGACCTCGAGCACATTGAGATAAATGTCGCCATGTACGGGATCAGTGACCTTTTTGTGCGGTTGCAGCAGTTCAGCGGACAGCCCCCACGGCTCGATGGCAATCTGGGCTTCAGTGAGTCCCCACTCAGGCACGAGCACCCTCCAAGTCGGATCGTACAGAGGATGAGCGGTCTCTACCAACCCTGATCAGGTTGACGGAGTCACGGAGCGGGACGTCGTTCCCGAGGATCGCTTTGACTTCCAAGCTTGGCAGGCTACTGGGCGTAGACGCCGGCTCCGGGGCCTTCGGCGGTGGCCCAGAACTTTTCGGCGATCTGGTCGATCAGGTCGATGAGTTCCTGGCCTTTGGCGACGTCGTTGGTCTTCTTGGCTTCGCCGGCGACCTTGGTGGCGTTCCACATGAGTTCGTGGATGGAGGCGTCGGCCTCGAGGTGATGGGGCTTGAAGAAGTCGGTCCAGAGGACCCAGAGGTGGTGCTTGACCTCGTCGGCGCGCTGTTCCTTGACGATCGTGCAGCGGGCCTTGAAGTCGTGGTCGTCGGAGTCGTTGTACTTCTCCATGGACTTCAGGACGGACATGGCTTCGATTTTGGCCTGTGCGGGGTCGTAGACGCCGCAGGGGAGGTCGCAGTGGGCGGAGGCGGTCTGGAAGAAGGACATTCGGTGCTCCTCTAGGGATGTTCGCTGGTTTGGTGCAGTTTGAGGCTATCGAGTGGGTTGGTGTCGGGCAACTGGTGGGGTGGCGTGCCCCCCTCTGTCCCTACGGGACATCTCCCCCCGCTTAAGCGGGGGGAGAGGGGAGCGGGGAGGGCCGAGCGATCAGTTGAGGGTGATGACTCCGCAGGCGATGCGGGAGCCGGCGGCGGGGTCGGCTCCGTAGGTGTCGGGGCTCTCGTGGACGATGATGGCGGAGCCGTCGGCGTCGAAGAGGGAGGCGGGGCCTTCGCCGAGTGTGACGTCGAGCGTGTACTGGTCGGCGTTGGCGGTGCCGTCGGTGTGGGCGTAGATGTTGACGGTGTCCCCCGGGTGGTGGCCATCTTCGTGCAGAATGCCGTGGCCGATGGCGGTGGGGTTGTAGTGGCCGCCGGCGGCGGAGAAGCCGGGTTCGCAGGATCCCGTTTCGTGGATGTGGAATCCGTGCCAACCCTGGGGTACGGCGGTCAGGCGGGCCTGGATGAGGACGCCGCGCGGACCCTGGGTGAAGGTGACCTGGCCCATCGGCTCGCCGTCCGGGCCGCGCATGGTGGCGGTGGCAGTGAGGCCGACAGTGGCGGGATCGACGCCTTCGTCGGCTTCGATGTGGATCGTGGTGCTGGAGCGCCAGAGGCCGGGCTGGGAGTCGGCGGCGAGGAATCGTTCGCGGGGGAGGATGCGCTCGCCCCAGGCGCCGTAGCCATCGCCGACCTGCAAGGCGACCTCGGTGCGGCCGTCTCCGGTCTGACGGGCGAGGATGCGGACGTCCTTGTGGTCGTCGTCGGAGCTGCCGGCGGTGATGACGGCGGTCAGGATGACGGTGATCAGCGCGGTGAACGCGACGGCGATGAGTGCGAACCGTTTGCTATTGATGCTGCGGTGTATGGGCATGGGGCTTCCTTTCGTTGGTGGTGCAAGACATCAAGAGGGAAGATATCGAACGGGTCACCGCAGTAGATAGAGGTTGCGGTCCTTTTGCGACCTGGCAGTTGCCCCCCTCTGTCACTCCGTGACATCTCCCCCCGCTGGCGCGGGGGGAGAAAGGGAGCCCTCACCCTAGCCCTCTCCCAGAGGGAGAGGGGACCGGAAGGGGGAGGAGCGGCTGGGGGTGGGAGCTTAGTCGGCGCGGGTTCGGGCCCGGAGGGCGAGGGCGGCGATGGTGAG
>JAPOYZ010000302.1 GCA_026706325.1 Candidatus Aminicenantota bacterium | reverse complement strand
GACCCGTAGTAGTTCAGGCGGCCCAGCAGGCCGACCCGGCCCACCCTCTGGTTGACGGCGGCGTTCCAGCGGATTCGAGGCACGCCCCGCTCCAGGCCCAGAACGTCGCCGGGGGTGAGGAGCTTCGATTCTTCCGTCAGTTCCGTGTGGGTGTAGTTCATGGCGAAGCTGAACACCGTGTTGCCGCCCAGTCCGGCCGGCGTATAGGTCGAGACCAGGTCGATTCCCTGGTTCCGGCTCGAGAAATCGTTGATGAAGAACCGGAAAAAGGCCAGCGTGCCGGCCGAGGCGATTCCCTCCGAGATCAGCAGCGCCCGTTCGTCCTCCGTGAGGGTGAACGTTTGCGAAAGAGCGAGGCGGTTGGAGAGGTCGACGCGGAAGTAGTCAGCCGTCAGCGTGAATGGTCCGTTGTCGATCACCAGCCCGGCCGTGGTGTTGACCGACGTCTCCGGCTCCAGTGGTTTGCCCCCCTTCAGCTCCGCCGCCAGGAAGGTCGAGGGCACGTTGGCGCTGTCGACCAGTTGCAGAGTGTCCGGGTCAATGGTGGTCTGCACGTTGAGCGTATTCTGCTGGCCGGGCGTCGGAGCGCGGAACCCGGTGCTGACGCCGCCCCGCACCGAAACCGCGTCGCTCAAGCCGAAGCGGGCAGACAGCTTCCCGTTGGTCGTGGAGCCGAAGAGGTCGAAGTGCTCGAACCGGAGAGCGCCGCCCACCGTCCACCGGTCCCCCGGGTCCCGCAGTTCCAGGTCGCCGTAGAGTGCCACGTTGCTGCGATTCCAGGCGCCGGCCGTATAGTCGGGGAATCCCGGAAATCCGTTGGAGCCGGAGACGAATCCCTGGGCCGCGTACGGTCCCACCTCCCAGGACGGCCGGCCGCCGGCGCCGATCTCGAAGCGCTCGTTTCTCCACTCGCTGCCGGCGGCGATGTTGATCATGTCGGTCGCGGCGTAGGAGACGTCGAAATTGAGGTTCACGTCCTCCTGACGGTAGAGGCCCGGATCGAATTCCGTGGGAGTTTCGGGTCCGAGCGAGGCGTTGACGGTGTTCTTGAAGAAGAAATCCGACTCGTGGGCGCCGTAGCTGGCGCTGGCGTCCCAGTTCAGCCCGTTGGCAAGGACTCCACGGACGCCTCCCACCACCGACATGTCGGCGACCACGCCGCCGAACTGGGGTGTAAAGCCGCCTGGGAACAACTCTCGAAAGGAGAAGCAATTCGGGTCTGCGGACACCCGCGCCAGGGCTTCCTGATCGGGTACGTTGCCGGTGATTCGCACGACGGGACAGTTTGCCGATCCGTCGACGACGCCGTCGCGCGCATCCAGCAGGTCGGCGACCATCAGGGTCTCGCCGCCGTCGAGGCTGTAGATGTTGGCCCGGTTGTTGGGATTCCGGAAATAGAAACCCTCCGTCACCTTTTTCTCGGCATAGTTCGTGTGGCCGTAGATCTGTGTGCCATTGGAGAACAGGTGGCCGAAGTTGCCGAAGAACTTCACGTCGTCCTCAATGGTCGGGTTGCCCCAGATCTGGGCCGGATCGGCCACGTGGGTATTGCCGGCCGCGATGAGGGCCGCCGCGTCGGCGCGCTGCACGCTTCGGTTCGTCGGGTCGGAGTTGCCGTACTCCAGGCTGAGGTTGGCGAAGCCGGTCTCGCCCAGCGGCAGTCCCACGTTGCCGGCGAAGGTGTAGGAATCACCGTCCCCCGCGCGGTAGGTGCCGGTGTTGAACTCGAGGCTGCCTCCCTCCCGGGCGTCCTTGAGGAGGAAGTTGATGACGCCGGCGATGGCGTCCGAGCCGTATTGGGCCGACGCGCCGTCCCGCAGCACCTCCACCTGGCGCAGCGCGATGGCGGGAATCGTCGAAATGTCCGGACCCTGGGCGCCGTCCGTGACGCCGGCGAACCAGGCGATGACCGACGAGCGGTGGCGGCGCTTGCCGTTCACCAGCACCAGCGTGTGATCGTGCGCCAGGTTTCGCAGGCTGGCCGGCCGCACCAGGGTGGCCGCGTCACTGATGGGATGGGTGGCGACGTTGAAGGAGGGAACCAGTGTGCGCAACTGGTAGTCGAGGGTGGTTGAGCCTTGGCTGATGACATCTTCCAAGGGGATGGCGTCGATGGGGACTGGAGATTCGGTTACCGACCGTGGCTGGGCTCGGCTCCCGACCACCACCAGCTCCGTCTCCAGGAGGGCCTGGAGGATGATGGCGACCATGCCCTCCGAATGGTCCACGGAGCTTTCGTCGACCTGAAAGTTCTCCGCCGAAACGATGACCCAGTGTGGCCCGGAGCCGAGACCGCAGAATGTGGCGACGCCGGAGTTGACGGTCCTCTCCTCCCGTTCCCCGATGGTGACCGTGGCGCCTTGTATCGAGGCGGAGGAAGGGTCCAGGACCCGAACCTCGAGGCATTGTTCTTCCTGCCCACCTGTCTGTTGCCCGAAGGCCGGTAACATAATGGCGAACATGAGCAGAGTCGATAAACCGGTTGGGGGGCCGGTCAGTCTCCCTTTCATTTCCGCATCTCCTCGCTTTCCGTAAAATGCAATATGGCCATAACCTATGAGGCCGCAGTGTGAAAACCTGCCTGAATGGGTGGAAAATACGGGACAGAAAAAAACGGGTGAGATTGGTAGCGGGGGGGGGATTCGAACCCCCGACCTTTGGGTTATGAGCCCAACGAGCTACCAGGCTGCTCCACCCCGCGAC
>JAPOYZ010000489.1 GCA_026706325.1 Candidatus Aminicenantota bacterium | reverse complement strand
ACAAGGCGCGATTCGGGTGCATACCGGGAGTATGTGCCCGAATCGCAACGCAGTTCGCCGGGATGCAGGGACGGTCGAATGCCGTGACGACTTTTGCCACGGGCTGTTAAGAGCGGCCGGCCACATCCATCGCTCGCGGTCCCGCGACTGGCCGCGGTTGACTCGCCTCGGAGGCGTCCATACACTCCCCCGGATGAAGCGGATCGCAGTCCTGCCGGCGCTCGTCCTCCTCTCCGGATCCCTGTTTGCTCAGGAACGTCCGCTGAATACGGAACCCGCCAGCACCGTTCCCGAAGGAATGACCCGCTTCGGACTCGGCTTCGAGCACCTCCAGGACGCCACTTTCCGGCTCTCGGGGCTGAAGGGAAACTTTACCCGCGCCGGTGTCTGCGATCTGCGCTTTGGGGTCGGACCCAAAGCCGAACTCCAGATGGGCTGGACCGTTCAGGAATCCTTGGGCATTTCCGAGAGGTTCCCCGCTCCGCACACGGAAAAACTCGCCTTTTCCGGAAACTCGACCAGCGACTATGGCGACCTTTTCGTCGGCTCCAAGGTCCGTTTCCTGGACGAGAAGAACGGTTGGCCGGCGATGGGGATGCAATTACTCGCCCAGATTCCCATCGCGTCGAACGAGACCGGCATCGGAAATGACGTGACGAACATCTTCTCCGCGATCGTAATGGAGCGGCGTTTCGGCCGCCTGAGGGGCTTCATCAATATGGGTCTCGCGCTCTTGGGGGACCCGTTGGATGCGGCGGCCCAAGACGACCTGGTCCTGTATGGGGTTGGGATGATCTACCCGATCAATTCCAAGATCAATCTGGTGGGCGATTTCTACGGCAGGGCCGGGTCCGGCCGCCACACGGGAATTCCGGTGTCCCCCGATATCATCGCCAGTCGATCAGGCATCGGAACCGAGCAACAAAAGAGGATGCGAATCGCGCTGGAGATCCGGGTGGGAGGAATCTACCTGGATCTGGGCGGCTTTGCCGGGCTGCGAGACACCGACCCGTCCTACGGCGTGGTCGTCGGACTTTCGAAAGAGTTCAAGTCTCCGTTCTAATCGCGGAGAGGCTTCAACTACATCCCGACGTGGTGCCGCAGACGGTGCACACGTAGCAGTTTCCGTTCCGCTGCATCAGGTTCCCGCACTGGAGGCAGGCGGGCGAGTCCGCGCGGACATCCTCCACCAGCTTTCCCGACGGGCTGGCCGGTTCGGCAGACCGCGAGTACTCGGGGAAACTCACCTGGACGCCATCCTGGACACTGCCGTTGGGCCGGACCTGGTGGATCCCGAGCGCCTCCTGGATCTCGGTGTCGAGGAACCGGCTCGCCAGGTACCGGACCACGTAATCGGGAATGGACGTGGCGAAGGGAATCTGGGGATTGTCGGTAAAACCTGCCGGCTCGAAGCTCATGTGAGAGAACATGCGGACATAGTCTTCCAGGGGCACTCCGCGTTGAACCCCCATGGATATGGCGATGGCCCACGCCATGGCCATGCCTTGCAGCGTCGATCCCTGCTTCGAAAAATTGACGAAGATCTCGCCCAACTCTTCGTCTTCCGGATACATTCCCATGGTCAGGAAACCTTTGAAACCACGAATTCGGAATTCATGCTGCAGCGCCGGATGATCCTTGGGCATGTTCCGGTGCTGAGCCGCGAGACCCTGGCGGCCGCTGTCCTTGGTCGACAGCGGCTGGACCAGCTTGCATCCGTCCCGGTAGATGGAGACGGACTTCATCCCGTGTTTCCAGCCCTGGATATAGGCGTCCTTGATCTCCTCGACCGTGGCCGAATTGGGCAGGTTGACCGTCTTGGAAATCGCTCCGGAGAGAAAGGGCTGCACGGCGCCGCACATCTTGATGTGCCCCATGGGATGAATGGAGCGGACTCCATTCGCCGGAGTGTCCGCGCAATCGAACACGGGGAGATGGTCCCTCACCAGGTTGGGCGCACCCTCTACCGTATCCTTCCGGTTGATGTAGTCCAGAATCGCCTTCTGCTCACCCTCGTCGTACCCCAGAGTCCGGAGAGCCCGTGGAATGGTGTGGTTGACGATCTTGAGGGTGCCTCCGCCGACCAGCTTCTTGATCTTCACCAGTGAGAAGTCCGGCTCGATGCCGGTGGTGTCGCAGTCCATCATGAAGGCGATGGTCCCCGTCGGCGCCAGCAGGGTCACCTGGGCGTTCCGGAAGCCCGATTGAGTCCCCTTCTCGATGGCTTCGTCCCAGACCTCCATGCCCGCGTGGAGCAGGTTCATGGGCACCAGGGCCGAATCGATCTGGGTGAGGGCGCTCCGGTGCTTGTGGATGACACCCATCATGGGAATGCGGTTGCTCTCGAACCCGGCGAACGTCCCCATGCGCTCCGCGATCCGGGCGCTGGTCAAGTAGGCCTGTCCCGTCATCAGCGCGCTGATGGCGGCGGCCGTGTTCCGCGCCTGATCGCTGTCGTAGGACAGCCCCTGCGCCATCAGGTACGCTCCCAGATTCGCGAATCCCAATCCCAACGTCCTGAAATCGTGGCTGATCTCTTCGATCTCCTTGGTGGGATAGCTGGAGTTGTCGACGATGATCTCCTGAGCCAGGATCAAGATGGATACGGCATGGCGAAAGGACTTGGTGTCGAACTGTCCGTCCGGCTTCAGGAACTTCATCAAGTTCAGGGAGGCCAGGTTGCACGCCGAGTTGTCGAGGAAGACGTA
>JAPOYZ010000353.1:449-2712 GCA_026706325.1 Candidatus Aminicenantota bacterium | reverse complement strand
TGAGAATCCTCTGCACCAGGTTCAATTCCCGGTGGATGATGGCCGGGGCGGACTTTTTCTCGGACTGGGTCTTGACCTCCGTCCAGAGGGCCCGAAGAAACCCGATGTCCGCCTTGAAATCGTCTTCTCCCTTGTACTCCCCGTCCGTACGCACGATGAACCCGCCCGGCAGGTCCCCCCGGTTGTCCATGATGATCTTCCGGAGTCGCTGGCGCTCCTCGCTGGAGCTGATCTTGCGGGAGACTCCGATGTGGTTGACCGTCGGCATGTAGACCAGGTAGCGGCCCGGAATGGCGATATGGGAAGTGATCCGCGCCCCCTTGGTCCCCAGCGGTTCCTTCGCGATCTGGACCAGGATCTCCTGGCCTTCCTTGAGCAGGTCGGCAATCATGGGTGCGGGCGAGGCTGCCTCCCGACGCTGGCGCTCTTCGCCGCGAAATTGGGAGCGCCGCCGGTCCGGTGACCGGCGAAAGAACCGGGGCGTGTTGGGGCGGCTGCGATACTGGGCGTTGGAGGCCCGGGACCTGGAGGTGGGACCGGATGGTGCTTCGCCGACTCCGACCGGTTCCGGTTCGGGTTCGGCTGCAGCTTGCTCCGTCACGCTTGGATCTCCGGGCTGATTCGGGTCGGATGTGCCCCCTTCGGTGCTTGCTGCCGGCTCGGCTGCTTGGAGGGGCGGACTTTCGCTGTCCGCATCCTCGGCCGAGTCCTCAGGCATGTCCACTTCGGTCGAGGCGGCGGCCGCTTCCGCCAAGTCTCCATTGTCGGCCATGGCAGGAGAGGGGCCGGATTCTTCGTCCGCGGCCTCTATAGCCGCCTCGGCGACCTCGGGGGACGGTTCTCCGCCGGATTCGGCTCCCCCGGCGGACTCGGCTTCCAGCGCCGCCCGCGGGTCCGATGCCGGGGTAGCTTCGGCTGGCTCGCCCACTGCCTCTGCCACCGGCACGGCCGGCGGTGGGCTGGGAGGGTTCTCCTCGGCGGCTGCTTGGGGCTCTGCCGAGGCGGGGACTGTTTCGGCAGCTTCCTCGGGGGAGGCTTCCGGGACCGGCTCGGAGTCGCCGAAGGATGGGGCGGCTTCGGCAGTCGCCTCCTCCACTTGGGCGGTCCCGGCTTCGCCGTCGGCTGGAGCCGCCGCGGCCGCGGCCGCGGCCTGCCCTGCTTCAGGGGCTGCTGCGGAGGAGGAATCTCCGTCGGTGCTTCCGGCAGCAGGCTGGCGGGAGCGCCTTCTGCCCCTTCTGCCCTTGGCGGGTGGGGGCTCCGTCGCGACTGCTTCGGTGGTATCGGCCCGGGTGGTGGTCTCGGCTGCTTCGGCGAGGTGGGCTTCGGTGGCCGCCTCGGCTGCTGCGGTCCCCTCGGCTACCGCGGCCGTCTCGGAGTCTGAGGTTGGCTCCGCCTGGCCAGCGGACTCAGCCGCATCGGCCGGCACAGTCTGAGCGGGATCCTGAGCGGCGCTTTCGGGTTCCGCCGGCGGGGAGGAGTCGGAGGTCGCGGCGTATTTGGCCAGCGATTCTCCGGGAAGCACGGAAAGAGACTCGGGTTCGGCAGGAGCCGGAGCCGGGGATGGCGGAGGGCTTTCCGCCGGCGCGGCGCCGGACTCCGGAGGGGGCGCCTCCTGGCGTTTCCCTCGCAAGCGGCCCCTCCGGGCCCGGCGGGGCCGCAGTCGGCGGTCGGGGTAGCGGGAGCCGGCGACGTCCTCTCCGCCGGCGGTGGATTCCTTGGGGGTTTCGGGACCGGGGTCCTGGTCGAGCTTGGCGACCTGCTCTTCGGCCGTGCTTACAATCCGGTCATATTCGTCGGTGTCTTCGAAGAAGTCGGAGACATAGAGGAAGGCATCTCTTTCCAGACCGACATTGACAAAAGCCGACTGCATTCCCGGAAGCACCTTGGTCACTCGACCCTTGCAGATGCTTCCGACGATTCCCTGGTCCCCTTCGCGCTCGATGTGGATTTCAACGACTTCGCCACCCTCCAGGATGGCGGCCTTGGTTTCTTGTGACGATGAGGAAACAATAAGCTCCTTCGACATGGGGTACTCCTCCTGGGTGAAACACTGAGGAGCTGTTCGGCGGGGCAGAGGGTGGGTTTGAGAGAGTCGAATGCCCGGGTTTGCAGGGCAGACTCGACCCTAGATCGAGCGAGAGTCCTGTCGATCCCATCATGGATCTACTCCTGTGGCCATGCCAATGCCTGGCTTCCGCGGACGAGCAAGTGGGGCTCGCCGGGAACACTACCGTTCAAGCTCTTGGGTGTTTCTCAATGATCC
>JAPOYZ010000353.1:0-439 GCA_026706325.1 Candidatus Aminicenantota bacterium | reverse complement strand
GGACTGCAATATTCAGAAAAAACTTTCGTAAAACTCAGGGCCGGCGCGGAGTTTCAACCGCGACCGTCCCGATTGGCGTCAGTAGACCGACCTTCCGGCCGGGTTCGTGTTCTGTCTCAGGAACAGGGCAATTCTGTTTTCGGGACAGGACACTAGTAGATGTACCGTCTCATTCCGACGTTCATGATCAATCCCAGCAATATGAACGTGGTGAGCATCGAAGACCCTCCATAGCTCAGCAGGGGAAGGGGAATGCCCGTGATGGGCGCCAGACCCACCACCATGCCGACGTTCACCAGGACATGGAAAAAGAGCACGCTCACCGCTGCCAGGGCAATGTAAACTCCAAGCTTGTCGCGCGCGGTCTGTGCGATGCGAATGGAACGCATGATGATCAGAAAGTAGAAAGCCAGAATAGTGAACGATCCGGCGAATCCAA
>JAPOYZ010000657.1 GCA_026706325.1 Candidatus Aminicenantota bacterium | reverse complement strand
CCCTGAACCAGTATTGCCAGGGTCACGAGGTCCCGAACCTTTTCGTGGCGGATGCCGGACCGTTCGTGAGTAATCCGGACAAGAATCCCACCCTCACCATCACGGCGCTGGCTTGGCGCACGTCCGATTACATCGCCGAGGAGATGAAGCAAGGCCATGTCTGAACCGGACGGCCGACAAGGCAATGAAGTGTCCCGCCGGGTGCTGCTGCAGCGGATCGCCCTGGCCGTGGCATCGGCGGGCGTACTGGATTTGAAGGCCGGCCAGCATGTCCACAAAGCGGTGTCCCAGGAGAAGCAGCGGACGGGCGAGTACACGCCCCAATGCTTCAACGGGGGCGAATACCAGACGCTGCAGCGGTTGAGCGAATTGATCATTCCGGCCGACGGCCGATCCGGCAGCGCTCTGGACGCCGGAGCCCCCGAATTCATCGACGTGCTCGCCAACCAGAACGAGGAGTTGGCGGAGATCTTCATCTCCGGAATCTTCTGGCTCGACCGCGAGATGGGCCGCCGCCAGGCGCGCCGTTTCGCGGAGGCCACCGGGGAGGAGCAGATTCGGCTCTTGGACGAACTGGCCGCCGTTGCGGACCGGTCAGCGGGGATGCTGATCGATTTTCATCCCGCCCCGGAATATGCCGGCTTTCAGGATTACACCGCCCGTCCCGGCGGGCGGCTGGGGCCCGGCGCCCGTTTCTTCGTCTGGGCGCGCCGGCTCATCGTGGATGCCTTCTACACCAGCCCCATCGGGTACGACGACGTGGACTACAAGGGCAACCATTACCGCACCGAATACGAGGTCCCGCAGGAAGCCATCGACTACGTCATGAAGCGGAGTCCCCTCGGAACCGCTTGATTCTTCGAGACTTGTTCAGGCGCCGCCGGACGTCCCGTTCCCCGCCTGGAGATTCCCGTAGAGGGTCACGACTCCGGTCCGATCGTCTCCCCCCAGGTTTGCCGCCAGACCGTATTCGGGACGGTGCGTGATCTGGTAACGGCCGCATCGGCCCTTCAACTGCTTGAAGATCTCCAGGGCCTGCTTGACACCGGTGGCGCCCACCGGATGGCCGAAGCCCATGAGGCCGCCTCCCGTGTTCACCGGCAGATCTCCCTCGATCGCCGTGGTCCCGTTCCGGACCATTTCCGGCGCTTCGCCCGGGCGGCAGAACCCCAGAGCCTCGTAGAGGAGCAATTCGGTGACGCTGAAGCAGTCGTGCACCTCGGCCACGCCGATCTGTCCGGGTTCGACCTGTCCATCCTCATAGGCTTCCCGGGCGGCCCTTTCGGCCGTGGAAAGCCTCAGGGGATCCGGAATTTCGTCCAGGGGAGCGGTGGCGTGGCCGTAGGAGAGGATCTGAACGGCGTCACGTTCGGGAGACTTGCCCAGGTTCTCCAGTCCCCGGTCCGAAACCAGGACCAGGGCCGAGGCGCCGTCCGAAACCTGGGAGCAGTCGCTCACCTTCAGGTAGTCGCGGAACTCGGGATGACTGAGAAACCGGGGGTTGCGGTCGGAGGGAGTCGAAGCCTCTTTGAGGGTCAATCGGACGGCCTGCATGTGGGCGTGCGGATTCCGGTTGGCGTTGGAGTAGGCCTTGACCACGACCCGGGCCAGGTCTTCTTCCCCCACGCCGTACTCCTGCCGGTAAGCCTTGGAGCGGCGGGCGAAAAGGCAGGGGAAGGTGAAGGGATCGCAGCTTCGCTGTGTCTCGTAATGGGCGGCCCGGGCCAGGTAGTCGGCGCCCTCCTTGGCGCTGACCGTGGTCTGCACTTCGACCCCGGCCACCAGGACGAAGTCGCAACCTGCGGAAATAGCGTCGATTCCGGCGATCAGCGCCAGCCCGCCCGATGCGCAGGCCCCCTCGACCCGGGAGAAGGCCTTGTTCCTGAAACCCGGCCGGACGCCGGCGAGGAGCGACCCGAGATGCCCCTGCTTGGAGAAGAGCTCGCCGGTGAAGTTGCCCACGTAGCCCCGCTGGACCTGGTGGTCCGAGACGCCGGTGTTTTCAAGCGCTCCGGCGACGGCCCGCTTCAGGTGCTCTTCCAGCGACGGGTTGGTCCTCCGTCCATAATCGGGATGCCCTTTCCAGATGAAGTCGGGATGGAATTTCCCGATGAATCCGCTGTGGGCGCCCCCGATCAGGTGCACGTTTCGGGAAGGCTTCATTCGGCCTCTCCGTCCGCCCACAAGGCGGCGTAGTCCTCCCGGATGGGACTGAAGATGTCCAGGGCGCGTGCAGGTCCCCCCACGGCCCTTGCCTGATGAGGGGTGTCGGGAGGAATGATGTAATACTCTCCCGCCTCCAGGACTCTCGACTCGGAACCGATCTGCAGCTCCATACGCCCCTCCAGCATCACGCCTCCCTGTTCATGAGGATGGCTGTGGAGGGGAACATGGCCACCGGGTTCGAAGTCCACGATGGACAGCATGAGATTCTCGCCGTGAGGCGCCCGGATCCGGATCCCGGGAAAAATCTCCCGGGCCTCGATTTGATCCAGTTCCAAAAAAGGCATGCGTACACCCCTTTCCATCCATTCCGCTCAGTCTACATGGTACAGGGTCACGCCGGACGCTGTCATTGGGAGCCGGCTGCCGTGCGGGACTATGGTTTTTGTCTGACTTCTCACTCCTCACTTCTCACTCCTCCAATTGCTATATATGATGGCCGTCATGCATCGGGCTCTAGGAGATTTCTCATTCCCGCACACCGTTTGCG
>JAPOYZ010000187.1:9200-25436 GCA_026706325.1 Candidatus Aminicenantota bacterium | reverse complement strand
CTCATACTGCGGTGTCAGGCCGAGGGGCGTCTGTCCCCGCCGCCAGGGGATGCGGGAGGCCCAGTCCAGGAAGTTCTGCCCGGTCCTCATGGTCATGATGGGTTCGGCGATGAAGGGCTTGTCCTTCGCTTCCTGGCTGCTGGCGGCCACCGCCACGATCCACTGCAGGAGCCCCAGGTGCAGGGCGCCGCCTGAGCGCATGCTGTAGTGGTAGGCGTTGATGGGACCCTCCATGGGGATCATGGTCACCAGGCTGGGTGGATTCAGAGCGGCCAGATGGAATTGGACCCAGGCCATGTAGGAGACTCCGTAGGTGCCGACCTTGCCGTTGCTGGACGGATGCTTCGCCATCCATTCCACCGTGTCGTAGCCGTCCTCGGGGTCGTCGACGAAGGGAAAGAACACCCCCTCGGACTGGAAACGGCCGCGGCAGTCCTGGATCACCGAGACATAGCCGTTGCGGGCATAGAACTCGGCCGCCTCCTTGAAGAAATTTCCTTCCTTGTCGTAGGGAGTCCTCTGCATGACCACCGGGAACTTCTCGTCGGCGGGTTGCCCGTTTTCGGCCGGCAGGTAGATGTCGGTGGCCAGCTTCACGCCGTCCCGCATGGGGATCATGACGTTTTTCAATACGGCCACGTCCCAGGTCTTTACGGTCTTGGCACCCTGCGAAAATGCCGAACTGACGACACAGAGCGCGATCATCGAAATCACAATCGTTGGCTCTTTCATGTTGAGGTCTCCTCCGGGGCCGCAAGTCCTTCCATAACAATTCGATTCGGTTGCCTTCTCCGGGTCAGGGCCCACTCTCGATCCAGATGGGACTGGACCAGGCCATGACGGCCCGGTGCTCCACCAGCCCGCGCTGCCGCACCCGGACGTAATAGAACGCCCGGTCCGAATATCCCTCGTCGGTCAAGGATTCCCGCAGGCGGGAGCCGCGGGGTGTCCATCTCTTCACCAGGGAATACGCTTCCCGGCGGCGGACGAAGGCGGCCAGCTCGACCCAGGCGATGTCATCCGTGCCGTGGACCTCGAGTTCAATCCGGGGCGGCCCGCCGGTCGTGACCATCGTTCCGGGCATCCCGCCGTTGATTCGAAAGTCCAGGTAGATCCGCTGGCCGGTCGTGGCGTAGGTCTGCCGCTTCGCGAGCGCCTGGAAAATGGTTTCGCGGTCCAGCCGCTCCGCCCAGACGGCCGCGAGTCCCCAATAGGGCTGACCCGGACGAGCGGTGTGATCGTCGGACGCCGCGATCGTCCCCAGTTTCAAACCGGCGGCCCAGGCGTCCCGGGCGTAGTGAGGGCCTTGGGCGCTGTTGGAGATGGGGACCATGCCCCGATGCTCTTCGGGAACCAGCTCGCTGCCGATGGGATAGGTCCCGTACGGCGCCATGCCGACCAGTTGATCGTAGCTCAGCGGATGTTCCGGTTCGAAGAGTTCGCTCTGTCCATGAACCGAGAAGATCTCGAAGAGGGGCCGCAGGGAGTGGTCCCGGTCCCAGACCGCGGCGGCCCAGTGGACGCCGGTATGATGAGGAACCGTGAACGCGCGGTGCGAGGAAAGCCGGCGCCACAACTCCTCCAGGGTCTTCACCTCCAGCTTCCGATAGAGGGGCGCCTCGTCATCCGCGAAATAGACGTTGTGATGACCGAACGGAGCGGGCAGGGAACACTCGTAGCCCAGCAGCGTCACGAAACGTCCCGGATCGTAGAAGGACCGGACGCTCGCCTGGATCGCCCGCCATTCCGAGTCGGTGATTCCCTCGTCCCGGCGGTCTCCCGAGGAGTGCTCCGAAGAGGCGAAGAAGTCCAGGTTCGCCTGATCCCGGGCGAAAGTGAACGGGTCGACTCCCAGGGCGTCCTTGCTCATGGTGGAGTGGGAATGCAGATCGCCCCAGTAGAGTTTCAGGGGCGCCTCCTCTTCGGTCACCCGGATCGGATTGGACCGATGGAGCCCGGCGGCGCCGTTTCCCACCTCCAGCGTCTGGAATCCAGGAGTCGTGAAGCGCGCCTGTCCCTTCCAGACGGCGCCCTCCGCGTTGAGGCTCAAGGGCTCCATCCCGGGGTCGGAGGAACGGAGTTCAAGGCCACTCGGCAACTCGGCTGAATTGCCGAGCCGGTCCCGCGCCGTGACATGGACGTCGACCGGTTGGCCCACGGTCCCCACCGAGTCCGCCGTGACGAGAATGGTATGGAAGGCGCCGGCGAACGTCGTCAACCGAGGGGGATTGCGGAGTTTGCGCCACTGGCCGTCGCCGAGGTCGAACCGGACCGGGATCGGGACGGTCTCGGCCAGGCGCGAGGTCCGTATCGGGCGCGCGGCGCTGCCGTACTGGAGCGTGATCTCCTGGCCGGCCCCAAGTTCGCCCGCGAGGCAGGTCAGCACCAACCGGCGGTCGAAGCGGTGATAGGTCCCGTCGTGGTGCTCCTCAAGGACTTCCAGCCGCCACCGGTCCGCTCTCCCCGTAGGCAGCAGAGCGAAGTATTCCATCAACTCCTGGCTTGGAACCCGCAGGGTCGGCCCCAGTTTGCCGTCCTCTCTCCGGGTGGGGCGGATGGTGTGCCATGTCCAACTCCCCGGCAGAGCCAGGCTGATGCGGGAACCGGACGGCAGCTTGCCCTCCTTGACCTGGATGCGAAAAAGCAAACGGCTTTCGTCGTCTACCCGAAAACGATCCGGAAGCGCTTCGACGAAGATTGTGGTTTTCGGCTCCGTGCCGCAGCCGGTGGCAAACAGAAGGAGCAGTCCAACTGTAGGAAGACAAAGGTAGGGGATCGACCAGCAGAATCCTTGCGCCATGCAATCTGTGGCCCGGTGAAAATGGCAGGTGGTTAACTTGCTGGAATGCTAGCAAGATTCCACGCGAGACGCGAATAGGAGTGGGGTCAGTCTTGTCCCCAATTTACTGTGGGACAGGGGCAGTCTTGTTTCCGATTCCTCTGGAGGGTGGACTGCGTCCCCCCTCCCCCCCTTCGGCCGCTGGAAAGGCGCCGCTCCCCGGGTTGACCGGCGTCGGGACAGGCCATAGACTCGCGAAATCCTTTTCCCTCTGGTTGAGACCCTACAAACCAGCCGTTTGCGGAGGGGCGCCGAAATGTTCTTCCTTCTTCTTTTCGCTACCTTCGCTTCCGTGAGCCTTTCCGCCGAACCCTCCGGCGACCCCATGGCCGGCACCCCCTACGGGGAAAAGCTCAAAGTGACCTACGAGCGCGTCGCCATGCGGGACGGCGTGGAGCTGGCGGTCCGCATCATTCGCCCCGATGTCGAGGGCCGGTTTCCGGCCGTCATGATCTATTACCCCTACCGTTTCCTGAAGCAAGGCGCCCTGGAGTACGACGACGAGCCGTGGCCGTTTCAACCCATGCTCTACCTGGCCGGGCAGGGCTACGCCATCGTTCAGTACGACACCCGCGGGACCGGCAACTCCGGCGGTTCCACCCGGGATATGTACAACCCGGACGAGCAACGGGACGGCTACGAAATGGTGGAGTGGATCGCCGCCCGACCCTGGTGCAACCGGAAGGTCGGAATGATGGGGATTTCCTACGGAGGAGTGGTGCAGTGGCAGGTGGCCAAGCAGGCGCCCCCCAGCCTGAAGGCCATCATCGTCCGCTCCGGAAACGACGACAACTACACCGAGTTCATCTATCCCGGAGGAGTGCTCCGGCCCTTCGTCATGTGGTGGTATGCGCCCCAGATGACCGCCATGAACTTCGCTCCCCCGGACCCGGAACTGACCGGGGAGAAGTGGAGCGCGATCTGGGAGGAGCATCTCCAGAACAACCGGCCCTGGGGCTACGGCTACGTCAAGCACATGCTGGATGGTCCCTACTGGCGCGGCCAGTCCCTGGCGCCCGGCTACGACCGGGTCAAGTGCGCCGTGTTCGTGATCGGCGGCTGGGCCGACTGGTACCCGACCGCCCTGCTTCGCGCCTTCTGCAAGCTGAAGGTGCCCAAGCGGGCCCTCGTCGGCCCCTGGGGACACTGGTGGCCGGAAGTCCACAACACCGTTCCCGGACCCCGGATCGACGGGCGCCTGGAATACCTGAAGTGGTTCGACTACTGGCTCAAGGGAATCGACAACGGAGTGATGGACGAACCCCCGGTGACCCTCTTCAAGCGGCAGTACAAAGAGCCCTCGGCGAGGATGTACCTGGAAGAGCCGGGCTTCTGGCAGTCGGAGATGGATTGGCCGGTTCCCAGAACGCAATACACGCCCATGTACTTTCACGACGGCGGCCGGCTCGGCCGGGAACGGCCGTCGGGAACGGAGTCCGGATCTGACCGTTACGAATACGACCCGGCCGTCGGCATCACCTCGGGCATCCATGCCGGAGGGAGCATCAATCCCTGGGGGATGCCCGTGGACCAACGCCTGGACGAGGCCCATTCCCTCGTCTACACGTCCGAGCCGTTGGACGAGAACTTGGAGGTCACCGGAAATCCCGCCGCGGTGCTCCACGTCTCATCGACTGCCGACGTGGCCTATTTCCGGGTCAAGCTCATCGACGTGGCCCCGGACAAAACGGCCAAGCTGGTCCGCTACGGGGGACTCAACGCCACTCATCGGAACTCCCACTCCAGTCCGGAACCGCTGGAAACGGGCGCCGTCCACGAACTGAGGTTCGATCTGAAGGCCATGTCCTACGTGTTCGCGAAGGGGCACCGGATCCGGGTCGCCGTCGCCGGCGGCGACATGCCGAATGCCTGGCCGACGCCCAAGCCGGCGGTGATCACACTGCACCGAGACAGCGGTCGTCCGTCCCACCTGGTGCTTCCGGTGGTGCCTGCGCAGAACCCGGAATTGCCCGCGCCTGGACTGAAGCGACTTGCCAATGCCGATCCGGACGACCTGGCTCAGCCCAAGGAGTACTCCATTACCCGCGATCTGGTGAACAACACCACGACGCTCCGGCTCCACGTGGTGAGAGGCACTTTCCTCGTCGATTCCCGCTTCACGGTCTCGTCGGAGAATCCTGCCCGGGCCACGGTCAACGCCAAGGCGGTCTATACCGTGGATCGGCCGGAATCGAAGATTCGAGTGGAATCCAACGAGTTGACGACCAGCGACGAGAGTTCGTTTCGGTACGTGGCGGATGTGGAGGTCACCGTCAATGGAGCCCGCCACTTCAACAAGAGCTGGTCGGTCACGGTTCCCCGCCAGTTGAACTAGTGTTGCCGGTGAGGATTGAGAGATTGGTGATTTGGAGCTGGCCGGGATGGGGGTGGGGGTTCCCGAGTCCCGACGCATGGCATCGGGGGGACCGGAGAGTCCCACCTCCAAGTCCCCCCTCCGGGCCTTCACTCCAACGACGGGAAGGTCATTCGCGATGAAGAAATTGAACCGCCGGGAATTCGTGCGAACCGGGAGCGGTACCGCGTTGGCGGCCTCCGTGGCTCCGTCCGCACTCGCGACAGCGCCCAGTGCTCCCACCGGCAAGCACGGCTCCAAGAAGTTCAGGATCGCCATCATCGGCGTTGGGAGCCGGGGCACGCTCTTCCTCAAGTCGTCCCTCGACCGGTTCAACGTCGACGTTCCGGCGCTGTGCGACTTCCGGGAGGAGGCGGCTCATCGGGGAGTCAAGTTGGTGCGGGAAAAGCTCGGGTACGAGCCCGACACCTACACCGACGGTCCCAACGACTACCGGCGCTTGCTCGAGCGCGACGACATCTACGCCGTGTTCATCACCACACCCACGTGGTGGCACGGACCCATGGCCATCGACAGCTTGCGGGCGCACAAGCACGTCTTCAGCGAGGTGCCCGCCTGCAACACCATTCAGGAAGGCTGGGACCTGGTGCGGGCGGCTCAGGAGACGGACGCCAAGTACTTCATGGCGGAGAACCTGTGCTTCACCCGCAGCAACATGATGATCCTGAACGCGGTCGAGAAGGGGGTCTTCGGAACGCTCACCTTCGCCGAATGCGGCTATATCCACGAAGCCCGGAACCTGCAGTTCAATCCGGACGGCTCGCTGAACTGGCGCGGATCGCTCAACAGCCGGACGGACCTGATCGCCAACACCTATCCGACCCATGCCCTCGGCCCCACCTCCATGTGGTTCGGAATCCCGCGGGGCGACCAACTCCGGCAATGCGTGAGCATGATGACGCCGGCCTACAGCTTTCGCGAATACGCCGTCCGGCGATTCGGTCCGGAGAGTCCGGGAGCTACGGCCACCTGGAACGGGGACAACACCGTGAGCCTGATTCGGACCGAGAACGGAGCCGTGATCTTCCTCCGCTTCGACATCTGTTCCCCGCGGCCGCACCACATTGATTACTACACACTTCAGGGTACCAAGGCCTCGTACGACGACGAAGCGGGGATGTTCGTTGACGGAAAGTCGAAGGATTGGGACCCCGTCCCGGACTACTACGAGCGCTACGATCACCCCTTCTGGACCCGGCACGGGCAGGCGGCATTGCGGACCGGGCATGGCGGCGGCGACTATTTCGTCGTCGAGCATTTCTACAAGTGCCTGACGGAAGACAAGACCCCGGGGATCGACGTCTACGACGCCGTCACCTGGAGTTCCCTCATCCCCCTCTCCGCGAAATCCATCCGTGAGAACGGGGCCACCCAGGAGGTGCCTGACTATACGGAAGGCCAGTGGAAGAACCGCCGGCGATACGACTGGAGCAACGGCTGACGACAACGCTGATCCGACAAAAGACGATGCTTTATTTCATTTTCTTGACGATCGGACTCTCCGCCAACGTTTTCGGCCAATCCACGGCGAGCCTTTCCCAGCCCGTGTACGAGGGAAAGGTCAAGGTGACCCACCGGTACGTCCCCATGCGGGACGGCGTGGAGCTGGCGTTGAGGGTCACCCGCCCTGACGCCGAGGGGAAATTTCCCGCCATCATGGAATACAACCCCTACCGGCGGGTGAAACCTCCGCTGCCGGACTACCGGGACGAATATCCGCCCGCCGTTCCCTACCTGGCGGAACGGGGCTACGTGGTCGTGCAGTACGACGTGCGCGGCACGGGCAACTCCGGCGGATGGAGCCGGGACATCTACGCCGCCGACGAGCGGCGCGACGCCTACGAAATGGTGGAGTGGATCGCCGCCCAGCCCTGGTGCAACGGCAACGTGGGCATGCTGGGGAAATCCTACAGCGGGGTGGTCCAATGGCAGGTGGCCGTCCAGAACCCTCCCCACCTCAAGACCATCATCGTCCGCTCCGCCAACGACAGCGTCTACACCGAGTGGACCTATCCCGGGGGCGTCCTTCGCCCCTACATGTTCGACAGCTACTCTCCTCTCATGACCGCCTTCAATTTCGCCCCTCCCGATCCCGAGATCGCCGGCGTGAGGTGGAGCGAGATCTGGCAGCATCGGCTGGAGAACAATCGCCCCTGGGGGATCGGCTACATCTCGCACCCGACGGAGGGACCCTATTGGCAGGACCGCTCCCTGTCCGCCGGCTACAGCCGGGTCAAGTGCCCGGTCTTCGTGGTGGCGGGCTGGTCCGACGTCTACGCCACCGCTCTGCTGCGCGCCTTCGACCGGCTGGACGTCCCCTTCAAGAAGGCCATGGTCGGTCCCTGGGGACACTGGTACGGGGAGGAGAAGCACGCCGTCCCGGGGCCCCGCGTCGACACCCGCCCCATCTACCTGAAGTGGTTCGACTACTGGCTCAAGGGCATTGACAACGGGGTGGTAGAAGAACCGCCCGTCACCGTCTACGTCCGGAAATACGCACCTCCCGCGTCCCGGATGCCATTGGAAGAGCCGGGTTTCTGGCGTTCCGAAGCGGAGTGGCCCATCGCCCGGGCCGTCCCCACCAGGCTCTACTTCCGCGAGGACGGCAAGCTGAGCCGGGAGCCGTCCCCCGCGTCCGGGGAAGCCGCGGACAGTTACGACTACAAGCCCACAGTCGGCGTCACCTCGGGCATGCATTGGGGCGGGGGCATCCTGCCTTGGGCCATGCCCATCGATCAGCGCCCCGACGAGGCCTACTCCCTGACCTACACCACGCCTCCCCTGGAAGAGGACATGGAGGTGTCGGGCGCCCCCCGGGCCACGTTGCATGTCTCCTCCACGGCGGAAGTGGCTTATTTCCGAGTCAAGCTCATCGACGTGGCGCCGGACGGAACCTCCAAGCTGGTGCGCTACGGCGGTCTCAGCGGAACGCATCGGAACTCGCATTTCGAGCCGGAAGCGATGGCGCCCGGCGAGGTCTACGAGCTGGGAGTGGACGTGAAGGAGATGTCCTACGTCTTCGCCGCCGGGCACCGGATTCGCGTGGCCATTGCCAGCTCCGACATTCAAAACGCCTGGCCCACGGGGCAGGCGGCGTTGAACACGGTGCACCGCAGCCGCCGTTACCCGTCGCATATCCTGCTGCCGGTGATTCCGGAGCAGAGTCCGAAACTCCCGAAACCGGACCTTGTGGAACTCCCCACGGCCGACCCCAAGCTGCTGAGGAGGCCCTTGGAATATTCGATCACCCACGATCTCACGGGAAACGCGGTGACCGTACGGCTTGGCCGCGAGACGAAGGGTGCCCGGGGCGAGGGATCGGAGCGCATGGTGACCCGCTCCAGATTCACCGTGTCGGAAGCGGAACCCGCCAATGCCGTTCTGGCGGCGACTTCCGACTACGTGGTCAAGCGTCCGGACTCCGAAATCGAAGTCAGGGCAAACGAGGTCACCTCCAGCGACAAAGCGGCCTTTCATCATGTGGTGGACGTGGAAGTGACCGTCAACGGTGCGCGGCACTTCCAGAAGAGCTGGTCGGTCACGGTCCCCAGGAAACTGAACTGAGGCGGGGATGGGAGAGTCGATACCGGCGCGGAAGTCTTTGGACATCGCCAGGCGGGCCAGACTGCCGCGCGTGCCCTCCAGCGAAGCGGCCGATCACGCCCAGGCGCTCATCGCGGACGGCAAGGACGTCATCATTCTCAAGGGCGCCCCTTTCTGGGCCCCGCCCGGGCACGTCATCGAAGCGGCCACAAGGGCGGCTCGGAGCAACCGCCAGCCTCCGTCCAGCGGCTTCCCGGGACTTCGCCGGGCCATCGCCGGACGCTTGGAGGACCGGGACCGGATCTCCTTCGACCCGGCGGCCGAGATCCTGGTGACGGCGGGCGCCATGCACGCGCTGGACGTGGTCTTCACCACGCTGCTGGACCCGGGAGACGAGGCGGTCATCTTCAGTCCCAGCTTCTTCTTCTTCGGCCTGGTCGAGTTGGCGGGGGCGGTCCCGGTTTACGCGAGAACCCGGGAGGAGGACGACTGGCAGTGGACGCCGGAGGCGCTGGAGGCCGTGATCACCCCCAGGACCAAGGCCATCGTGGTGAGCTCTCCGGCCAATCCCACCGGGTTCGTGGCCGGCGAAGAGGACCTGCGGGCCATCGTGGAAGTGGCGGCCCGGCACCATCTCTACGTCGTGTCGGACGAATGTTACGACAACATGCTCTACGACGGCGCCCGGCACGTCCGCTTCGCCTCGGTGGCGAAGAACCGGGACCGGATCGTCACCATCTGCAGCTTCACCAAGACCTTCGCCCTGCAGCCCTGGAGGCTCGGCTTCATCGCCGCGTCGCCGCGCCTGATCGGCTACATGCGGAAGATCCTGGAGTGGGGCGTCCTGAAATGCGGGCACGTCGCTCAGCGCGCCGGCCAGGCCGCCATCGAGGGTCCCCAGGAATGGATCGACCAGATTTCCGGGAGGTACCAGCGGAGCCGCGACCTGATGCTGGCCGGACTGGAGCCGGCCACCGGCCTCTCCTGCGTCGTTCCCAGAGGCGCTCCCTTCCTGTTCGTCAACACCAGCGGACTGGGGCTCACGGGAGCCGAGTTCGCTCGAAGGCTCCTCTTTGACTGGTACGTCCTGGCGGAACCGGGCGACCTCTTCGGTTCCGAAAATCACATCCGGCTACTGTTCGGTGGGACCGACGAGGAGGTGACGGGAGCCGCCCGCAGGATCTGCGCGGCGGCGGATAACCAATAGAGACGGGCTCAAAGGACCCAATCGGGCCTGTCGACGGGCTGCTAGAATGAGGCCGTGGATATGGAGAGATTCCCTGGAGCCGAGATCGTCCGCGAGGGAATCGAGGACCTCCAACGCGGAGCGACGACAGTACCCGCGCTGTTGGTTTCAATAGGCGCACCCCGATTGCGTCAAATTGGACTTCCGGTTCCCAGACAGGTGATCGTTTCGCCGGAAATCAAACTCTATCTGCACCTCGCCCAATCCGACCCTGACGGGGCTCATTCAAAATACAACGCGCTGATCCGGCGCCTTGTCAGCTTCGAGCGGGCGGCGGAATGCGCAAACTAGCAGACCTGGACCGAATCCGGCGTTTCATGCGCGCGGTCGGTCGAGCGGCGCCGGTCGAGACCCGACTATACTTCACAGGCGGGGCGACTGCGGTTCTGCTGGGCTGGCGCTCGACCACAGTCGACGTCGATATCCGGTTTTTCCCCGAAACCGATCAGGTCTTCAGGGCGGTCCCGCGGCTGAAGGAGGATCTGAAGATAAACATCGAGCTGGTGTCACCGTCCGACTTTATCCCCGAACTGCCCGGGTGGCGGGAACGAAGTCTATTCGTTACCCACGAGGGAAGGATATCCTTCTATCATTACGATCCGTATTCTCAAGCGCTCGCGAAGATAGAGCGGCACCATTCGCAGGATCTGACGGACGTCGAGGCGCTGGGTCGAGGAGGGTGGATCGAGCCGGAGACTCTGATGCGTCTTTTTGCCGCGATCGAGTCCAAGTTGATTCGCTATCCGGCGATCGATCCAAGATCGTTTCGGCAGGCGGTGGTGCGCGTCGCGGATTCCTTGAAACAAAGAGGCCGTCAGACTCGAACTGACCAATAGGTTGAAGCGTTGCATGCGTTGCGTTGACCCTGACATGGTGGCCTCATGAAGCGAATCCTGGTCACCGGTGCGGCCGGGCAGATCGGGCAGGATTTGGTTCCCGCGTTGAGGGAGCGTTACGGGAGCGACATGGTCGTGGCGGCCGGCCACAGGAAACCCCTGCCCGGTTCCGTGATCCGAGGCGGTCCCACCACCGCGGTCGACGTCACCGACTACGGGCAGATCGTCGACACGATCCGGAAATACGGGATCGGCACCATCCATCACCTGAGCACCATCCTCTCCGCACTGGCGGAGCAGGAGCGGCAGCGCGGACACGAGGTCAACATCAACGGCCTCTACAACGTGCTGGAGGCCGCCCACGCCTGCGGGGTGGAGAGGGTCGTCGCCCCCAGCTCCATCGCGGCGTTCGGTCCGGAGACGCCCCGCGAACCCACGCCCAACGACACCATCCAGAAACCGAACACCCTCTACGGAATCGCCAAGGTGTTCGGCGAACTGCTGGGGAACTACTACTCGACGAAGGTGGGCCTGGACGTCCGAGGATTGCGGCTGCCCGGAATCGTCAGTTGCATGGACCAGGAACCGACCGCCGGCACCACGGACTACGCCGTCCTGATCTTCTTCGGGGCCATTCGGGAGAAGCGGTACACTTGCTTCCTCAAGCCGGACACGCGGCTGCCCATGATGTACATGCCCGATGCCATCAAGGCCATCATTGACCTGGCGGAGGCCGATTTCGCCCGGCTCAGGCACCATGCCGACTTCAACGTCGCCGCCATGAGCTTCACCCCCGCCGAATTGGCCGGCGCCATTCGCAAGAGAATCCCCGAATTCGAGATGGACTACGAGATCGACCCGCTCCGCCAGGCCATCGCCGATTCCTGGCCGCGCTCGCTGGACGACAGCGCCGCCCGGCGGGAATGGGGGTGGGAGCCCGGGTACGACATGGACGGCATGGTCGACGACATGCTCGACAAGATGAGGAAGAAGCTTCAGAAGGCGGACTAGATTCTGCACTCGTGACGACTCAACGCAACGTCCACGACCAACTCGTTCGGATAGTCTTTCCGCCGGCTTGGCGGCGTGCGCTCCATTCCCTTCTGGGAACCACGTTGCTGCTCGCCGGGTGCACCCGGACCGGCCCGCCATTCAGCCCGCAACAAGCGCTTGAGACTTTCGTGCTGGAAGAGGGCTTCCGGATCGAGGTCTTCGCCGCGGAACCTCTGATTCGAGATCCGGTCGCCATGGAGATCGACGAGCAGGGCCGCGTCTACGTTGTGGAGATGATCGGCTACCCTTTGGATACGGGACGGAACGGGCAGGTCAAGTTGCTGGAGGACACCGACGGCGACGGATGGCCCGACCGCAGCACGGTCTTTGCTGACGACCTCATGCTGCCCACCGGGGTCCTGCGCTGGAAGCAGGGCGTGCTGGTCACCGACGCTCCCGACATCTGGTATCTGGAGGACACCGACGGCGACAACCGGGCCGACGTCAAAACCGCCGTTCTGACCGGTTTCGCCCTGACCAATCCCCAGCATACGGTCAGCAACCCGCGCTACGGGCTGGACAACTGGATCTACCTGGCTCACGAGCCCCCCATCCGGACCGTCATCTTCCGGGAAAAGTTCGGCGACGAGGGCTCCAAGATCCGGTTCCCCGGCCCGGACGAGGGCGCTCGCCTGGAGAACCGAATCGGCAATCTCCGTTTCCGGCCCGATACGCACCAACTGGAGGCCGTTTCCGGAAGCAGCGGGTTCGGCTTGAGTTTCGACCGCTGGGGACGGCTGTTGACTCTGAACAGCGTCCGGCACATTCGCCAGCAGGTCCTGGCCGCCCCGTACCTGAGCCGGAACCCTGCGCTGGGAGCCGCCTCCACCTCCAAGGACGTTTCCGATCATCCGCCTCGCGTCTATCCGGTCACGCTGAATCCGAAACATCGGATCCTGACCGATATCGGGAACTTCACGTCGGCCTGTGGAATCGCTCTCTATTCGGGAGGTCTCTTTCCTGCCCCTTACGACCAGGCCTCATTCGTGGCCGACCCGGCCCACAACCTGGTGCACTGCGACCTTCTCAAAGAGGGCGGAGTCACGCTGAGGGCCAGCCGGATTCAGGACGAGGCGGAGTTCCTTGCCTCCACGGACCATTGGTTCCGTCCCGTCTTCGTCTACGCGGGACCGGACGGAGCCCTTTACGTCGTCGACTACTACCGTCGAATTATCGAGCACCCGGAATGGATGTCGGACGAGTACCATGATCCCGGCCCGGGGCCGGAGGCCCTCTACGAGGGCGGGCGGCACGGCCGGATCTACCGGATCACTCCGGAATCGGAGAATCCGGCGCCATGGAATCCGAACTTGGCATTGGGTCCGGCTTCGGACCGGGAACTGATGGAGTCACTGGACCATCCCAACGGCTGGTGGAGGACTCACGCGCAGCGATTGCTGGTGGACCGCCGGAGTCGAGAGGCTGTCGAGCCTCTAAGGGAGATGTTTGGTTCGAGTTCCAGGCCCGACACGCGGCTGCACGCCCTCTGGACGCTCGAGGGTCTGGGAGCGCTGGGAACTTCCGACATCCGGGTTGCTCTCAAAGACGCGGAGCCCGGAATCCGGGAAAATGCGATCCGTCTCGCCGAGTCGAGATTGGATCAGGCGCCCACTCTGGTGCAGGACCTGTTGGCGATGACCGGGGACGCCCATCCCGCGGTGCGCTTCCAACTGCTCTGCACGCTGGGATGGCTGGATTCGCCTTCCGCCCGCCGGGCGCGCCGCCAGTTGCTGCTGCAGGACATGGAAGACCCCTGGGTTCAGCTCGCGGCGCTGAGCGCGTCCGCACCCCGCCCGCTCGAGCTGCTCGAACTGGCCGTATCCGAGTTCTCCGGATCGGCATCAAAGCAGAGAGTCGAATTTTTTCGGCAGGTCGGGACGCTTGTCGGCGCGGCGGGCAATCCTTCGGCCTTGCGGCGGCTCTTCGAAAGGGTTTCCGGGAGGGACAAGCCGGCTTCGGACTGGTGGCGCGCCGCCGGCCTGGAGGGGCTGGCCCGGGGGCTTCGCCGGGAATCAGGTGACGATCGCACACCAGGCATCTCGACCGGCCGTCTGTTGAAGCTGGCCGAGTCGTCCTCACCGTTGCTGCGCAGCGCGGCGCTGCAGTTGTTGGATCTGGCGCCGAAGCCGCTGAGCCGGGTCGGGAAATCCCTCCCGGATCGGGTCCTCTCCAGGATCGGGGACCGGACGCTGGCCCCCGCTCTGAGGGCCGATTCGGTGCGACTCCTGGCGCTCCTGGACGCGAAGTCCAGGTTCGACCTGTTGGCCGGACTCCTGGACCCCCGGGAACCGGAGCAGGTCCAGGTCGCGGCGGTCCGGGCGTTGGCGCGGACGGAAGGCGACGGGGCGGGGAGACTGCTGATTTCCAAGTGGAGGGAAATGACGACCGACGTGCGGCTGGGAGCCACCGCGACGCTGCTTTCCAGACCGGAAACCGTCGAGCTCCTGCTGACCTCCATCGAAAACGAGGACGTCCCCTTCTGGACCATCAGCCAGAGGCACAAGTCGCGCCTGGTGATGCACACGGACCCGTCGATCCGGGCTCGGGTCCATGACCTGATGCGCAAGCTGGAAGGACGGCGCCTCGCCGCCATGGAGCGCTACCGGGCGGCGCTGGGTGTCGAGGGGGACCCGGCTCAGGGCGCCTCGGTGTTCGAGAACAACTGCGAGAAATGCCACGAGATCGAGGGCGCCGACGCCGGCTTCGGACCCGATCTGGGGGCCGTCAGGCATCGATCGCGGCAGGAGTTGCTGGCGGACATCATGCTGCCGAGCCGGGCGATTGCGGACAACTATCAACTGTACGTGGTGGAACTGAACAACGGGGTTCTTCAGGAAGGAGTGATCGCCTCCCGGACTCCGGTCTCGGTGACCCTTCGCCGGGAAGACGGTTCGGAGACCTCGATTCCCCGGGAGAACATCCGAGCCATGTTCGTCTCCAGTGTGTCCGGGATGCCGGAGGGTTTGGAAGAGGAGATCAGTGTTGGGGAGATGGCCGACCTGTTGAGCTTCCTCACCGGGCCGGCGAAAGATTGAGGGCCGGGAGTGGACTTTGCTGTGCCCCCTCTTTCTGTTCCTGCGTTTCCCCGGAGTCGGCGCCTGAAAGACGCCGCCCCAAGTCCCTGGAATGGGACATTCTTGTCCTCTCACTCCCCCGGAATCGCCGGTTGGACAACCGCCGCTTCCCCCCTTGACACGAATTAAGCTGAAGCCGGGGTTCGATGTGGGCGAAGCTCAAGAGATCGTGCGGGACCTTTCCGTGTGGCGGCCGGTGGCCATCGACTTCGCCGTCATGGACCGATCCTGGCTTCTCCAACAGCGCTATTCCCTTTCGTGGTGGGACTCCCTCATCGTTGCGGCTGCACACGTTTGCGAGTGTCCTGTGCTGCTCACCGAAGATCTTCAGCACGATCAGTTCTTCGGTGAAGTCCGAACGATCAATCCCTTCTTGTCGCCGGGACTTTCGCCTCGAGAGATACTGGATGAGTGAGACCTTCCCGCGCCGTTCGACGGCTACGACGGCTGGGAGGGGACAGTCTTGTCTCCCACCCGCCAGGAGGAGGACTTTCCTGTCCCACCTACTTGTGTCCTCGCGTCCCCCGTCGGTGCGTGAAACACGTCGCTCCAGACGCCGCTGCTTCATTGACCGAAGAACCCCCAGGCGTTAGTCTCTGGCGTACGTTTTATCCGGCTCTTGGCGGACATTTCGCAGGGGAGGAGCGATTGAGTTCCCGGTCGACTTCCCGAACAACATCGAGAATTGATCTGATCCGCCAAATTCTTCTCCCGGGACTCCTCGCATTCGTGTCGGCTTCGGCCCTGTCGGGTGAATCTCACAGTTGGCAGGACCGCCTGTCCCAGCCCGACCACGAGGTGGCGGTCCGCATCGACGTCCGGGTTCCCATGCGGGACGGCGTCGAGCTGTCCGCCGATGTCTACCTCCCCGCAAAGGAGGGGAAATGGCCCGTCATCCTGGAACGGACCCCCTACGACAACAGTAGGAACTTCTACGTGAACCGGGCCCGGTACTTCGCCCGCCGGGGTTACGCCTACGTGGTTCAGGACTGCCGCGGGCGGAACGACTCCGACGGCAAGTGGTACGCCTGGTCCCACGAGATCAACGACGGAAGGGACACGCTCGACTGGTGCGGGACCCAATCCTGGTCGGACGGCAACGTCGGCATGAACGGGATGTCCTACATGGGCCTGGTCCAATGGATGGCGGCCCCCACCGGATCTCCCTACCTCAAGACCATCATCCCCATCATGGCTCCTTTTAATTGCACACTCCAATAAAAAAATTACTAATCAGACCTATGATCAGTAGAGCGCCGCCTGGGCTCAGC
>JAPOYZ010000187.1:0-9190 GCA_026706325.1 Candidatus Aminicenantota bacterium | reverse complement strand
CCACCGGATCTCCCTACCTCAAGACCATCATCCCCCAGATGGCTCCGGCGGACTTCTACCTCTACGGGATGAATTACACGGGAGGCGCCTTTCAACTGCACATCAACCTGCCCTGGGCCATGGCCAACAGCTCCAGGACCCGGCAGCCGCTCGGCTTCTACGACTGGGACCGGCTCTTCCGCCACGTGCCGATCCTGACCGCGGACGAGGAGGCCACCGGCCGGGCCATCGATTTCTACCGGGACTGGGTCCGCCATTCGAGTTGGGACGACTTCTGGCGGAAGATCGGCAACTACGGAAAGTTCGGCAGGATGGACCTGCCCATTCTGCAGATCGCCGGCTGGTGGGACATCCACGGCGTGTCCCTCTTCGCCAACTACGAAGGCATCCGGACCGAGGGAACCAAGCGGGCGAAGCGGCTCCAGAAGGTCGTCATGGGGCCGTGGGTCCATACCGAGAAGCCGGAGCAAAAGACCGGCATCATCGACTTCGGCGAAGAATCGGTCGTCGATCTCTACGAACTCTGGCTGGGGTGGATGGACCGCTGGCTCAAGGGGATCGGCAACGGCATCGAAGGCCTGCCGCCGCTGCAGCTCTTCATCATGGGCAGGAACGAATGGAGGGAGGCGGAAGAGTGGCCGCTGCCCGAGACCCGCTGGACGCCCTACTACCTTCACAGCGAGGGACGCGCCAACACCTTGTTCGGCGACGGAGCGCTGGATGTCCGGAAGCCGGACGGCGAGCAGCCGGCGGACTCCTACGTCTACGACCCCGAAGACCCGGTCCCCCTGGTGACCGGAATCCGGGACGGATCCCATCCTCCCGCCGATCACCGGCCCATCGAGCGCAGGGACGACGTGCTCGTCTATACGAGTCGGCCGATAGGCAAGGAACTGGAGGTCACGGGACCGGTGAACGCCAAGATTTACGCCAGCAGCTCCGCGTTGGACACCGACTGGACCGTCCGGCTGCTCGACGTCTTCCCCGATGGCCGGTCGGTCAACCTCTGCGAGGGGATCCTGCGCGCCCGCTTCCGGGAGTCCTTCGAAAAGCCGGTCCTGATGACGCCGGGCACGGTCTACGAGTTCAACGTCAAGATGGGTGTGACGGGCCACGCCTTCCTGCCGGGCCACCGCATCCGCATCCAGGTCTCCAGCAGCAACTTCCCCCGTTTCGACCGCAACCTCAACAACGGCGGGGCTCCCGGTATCGATCCGGAGATCGTGGTGGCCACCCAGAGGGTCTACCACGACCGACGCCACCCGTCCCATATTCTGCTGCCGGTCATCCCACCCGAGCACCCGGAATGATCCGCAAAACAGGAGGCGGTTCAAACCCCGTCAACCGCAAGTTCGATCCCATCCTCTTCGAGGTGATTCGAAACGCGCTGGTGGAGGCCACGGAGGAAATGTCGGTCTCCATTCAGCGCAGCGCCTTCTCCACCAACGTCAAGACCCGGCTCGACTATTCCTGCGCCTTCGTGGACTCGCAGGGCCGGATGGTGGCCCAGGCCTTTTGCCAACCGGCCCATCTGGTCACCATCGGCCGCCTGGTCCCGCGCGCGATCCGGGAATACGGTGCCGGGAACCTGGAGCCGGGCGACATGCTGGTGGTCAACGACCCTCACCGGCAGGCGAGCCACCTGAACGACATTTTCCTCATCGCCCCGTTTTTCCACCGGGGGGAGCTGGTGGGCTACCTGAGCAACTGCTGCCACCACGTGGACGTGGGCGGCGGAGCGCCCGCCAGCATCGGAGCCTTTCGGGAGATCTACCAGGAGGGAATCATCCTCCCCGTGGTGAAGCTGGTCTCCCGGGGAGAGGTCCATCCCGGACTCTGGAAGATGATCCTCGCCAACGTGAGGGCCGCCAAGGAAGTGGCCGGCGACCTCCGGGCCCAGATCGCCGCCAACAACATGGGAATGCGGCGGCTGACCGCCCTGCTGGACCGGTACGGGAATGAAACCCTCGACTTCTACATCGAACGGCTGCTGGAGTACACGGCGCGGCGAATCGAAGGGGAATTGGAAAACCTGCCCCAGGGCACGTACGAAGCGGAAGGATGGCTGGATGACGACGGCATCACGGACCGTCCCGTCCACCTGAGGGCCAAGGTCACCCTGAAGGACCGGAAGATCGCCTTCGACTTCACGGGAGCGGACCCGCAGCGGCCGGCTCCCATGAACAGCAACCTCACCCAGACCTTTACCGCCTGCGTCTACGTTCTGAAGTGCCTGGTGGATCCGGACATCCCCGTCAACGAGGGCTTCTACCAGCCCATCGAGGTGATCGCTCCCAAGGGGTCGGCCCTGAACGCCCGCCACCCGGGCGCCATCGTGGGCGGTTGGGAGGTCTCCATGCGGTTGTGCGAGGTCCTCTTCAAGGCCCTGTCGGTGGCGGTTCCGGACCGGGTCCCGGCCGGAACCAAGGGGATGATCTGCCATGTGGGGTTCGGCGGGGAGGATCCCCGCACCGGGGACTACTACACGTTTCTCGAGACTTTGGCCGGGGGTTACGGCGGCCGATACCGTTCCGACGGGCCCGACGCCGTCCAGACCCACATCCAGAACACTCAGAATGCGCCCATCGAAGAGACGGAACTCAACTATCCGGTGCGTATCACGCGTTACAACCTGATCCCGGACTCGGAGGGCGCCGGACGCTTCCGCGGTGGTCTGGGTCTCTGCCGGGAATACGTCTTCCCGGAGCACGAACCCGTTTTCACGACCCTGGCGGACCGGGCCAAATTCCCCCCCTGGGGCCTGTTTCAGGGCAGCGACGGGCAGCCGGCCCGCTACCTGTCCATCTCCGCCGGGAACCCTCGCAAGCTGCCTTCCAAGGGAACGGCTCCGGTGGGAGTTGGCGAACACGTCCGGATCGAGACCTGCGGCGGGGGAGGATACGGGCCGCCCTGGGAGCGGGACCCGGAATTGGTGCTGCGCGACGTGCGCGAGGAGAAGATCAGTCCGGCCCGGGCCCGCGACGCCTACGGAGTCTCGGTCGACACGGATCGCTGGACCGTCGAACTGGCCGAGACCAAGCGGCTGCGCCGGCAGTTGAAGGACAGAGGAAGCCGCGAATGAAGACCCGATTTCGCTTGGGCGTCGACGTGGGAGGCACCTTCACCGATGCGGTCCTGATCTCGGAAGAGACCGGAGAGACCCGGACCGCGAAGGTTCCTTCGACTCCCAGCGACCCCGCCGTCGGGTTCGTGAACGCCGTGGACCGGATCCTGAAGGAGGGATTGGAACCGGACCAGGTCTCCTACCTGGTGCACGGCACCACCGTCGCCACCAATTCCCTGATCGAGGGGAAGACCCCGCGCACGGCCTTCATCACAACGCTGGGCTTCCGCGACATGCTGGAGATCGGACGCCAGGTGCGGCCCTCCCTCTACGACATCCATTTCGAAAAGGCGCGTCCTCTGGTTCCCCGCGACCTTTGCTTCGAGGTCCCCGAACGGCTGGACGCCGAGGGAAACGTGTTGTTGGCTCTGGACGAAGACCGGGTGCAGGAGATCGCCGCCCGGCTATCAGGAGAGGGCGTGGTCTCGGTGGCCGTCTGCCTCCTGCACTCGTACCTGAATCCGGCGCACGAACTGCGGGTCGGCGAAATCCTGCGGGAACGGAACCCGAACCTCATCATCTCACTCTCTTCCATCGTCTGCCCCGAGTTCCGCGAATATTTCCGCGCCAGCACCACCGTCATCAACGCCTGCGTCCGGCCGGTGATCACCAGCGACCTGCAGGGGATCGAGCGCCGGCTGAGGGGAAAGGGGGTGTCCGGCGAGCTGCTGGTCATGCAGTCCAGCGGCGGCGTCCTGACCTTCGAAACGGGGGCCGAGAAGCCCGCTTACATGGTGGAGTCGGGGCCGGCCGCCGGAGTGATCGTCTCCAACCACATCGCCGGCGGCCTGGACTACCAGGACATCATCTCATTCGACATGGGCGGCACCACGGCCAAGGTGGGCCTGATTCTGGACGGACGCCCCAAGGTGACCAAGGAGTACGAAGTCGGCGCCCAGGCGTTGCCCGGGGCCGGCCAGTCCCGCGGCAGCGGATACCCGATCCGGACCCCGGTCATCGACCTGGTGGAGATCGGCGCGGGAGGCGGAAGCATCGCCTGGGTGGACACGGGAGGGATTTTGCGGGTGGGACCTCGGAGCGCGGGAGCCGACCCGGGCCCCATCTGCTATGGACACGGCGGAGCGGAACCCACCATCACGGACGCCAACCTGGTTCTCGGACGGCTCAATCCCGACTTCTTTCTGGGCGGGGAGATGGGCCTGGACCGGGACGCCGCCGGCCGCGGGATCCTCGGCCGATGCGCCGGGCGCCTGGGGATGGAAGCGGTGGAGTGCGCCAACGGGATCGTGGAGATCGCCAATGCCGAGATGACCAACGCGCTGCGGATCATCACGGTGCGGCGCGGCTACGATCCCAGGGACCTGGTGATGGTGGCCTTCGGCGGGGCCGGCCCGCTGCACGCGAATCGCCTGTGCGCCGAAATGCAGATCCCGCTGCTCATCGTGCCTCCGAGTCCCGGGACGGCCTCGGCGCTGGGCCTGCTGGTCACCGACCTCAAGCACGAGTTTTCCCAGACCCGGCCATGGAAGAGCAGGGGAGGGAGGTCCTGAGACGGGAGCGGTTGGCGGAAGGTGACATCAGTTTTCAGCGGCAGATCGAAATGCGCTACGCGGGACAGTCCTACGAGCTGCCCATCGAATGCCCGGGGAGCCGAGTGGCCGCCGCCGAGCTGGAGGACGTGGTGGAGAGGTTCCACGTCGAGCACGACCGGGCCTACGGTCACGGTTACCCGGACCAGCCCATCGAGTTGGTGAATTTCCGGCTGACCGCGCTGGGGGCCATTCAGAAGCCGCGACTCCGGGAGATCCTGCCGGCAAACGGCGCCCCAGCGTCCGCCGCGGCCGAGAGACCCGTGTACTTCGGGTCACACGGAGAATTCGTGCCGACGGCCATCTACGACCGCGCTCGGCTCAAGGCCGGTCATCGGATCGAGGGTCCCGCCATCGTCGAGGAAATCGATTCCACGACCCTGGTCCAACCGGGTTATCGGGTGGATGTGGACCGATACGGAAATCTGTTGATCTCTCCCCAAGCCTGAAGCGATGCCGCCCATCCCTGCGAACCCGCCCTCGATTGCGCAAGCCAGCCAAGAGAGAAAGCTCCCATGTCCATAGGAATTCCGGGTGTTCTCGTCCTGGTTCTGTCGAGCGCTCTTCAGGCCGCGACGCCCTCGTTCCAGGGCGAACCCACATGCGGCGGCAAGCCCAAGGGCACGGCTTGCTGGCGGGAGTTGTCCAGCCGGCCGGGATGCCATGTCTGGACGTCAAACCACGAGCCGGACGCTTCCGTGACTTGGACAGCCGATTGCGCCGATGGAATGGCTGGCGGCACCGGAACCCTGAAGTGGGTCTGGGAGAAAGACCGGGAAACCGTCGAAACCACAGGCCGCCTGCGCGCCGGGAAGCGGCACGGGCGCTGGGTCATGCACTGGGCGGACGGGGGCGTCTCGGAAGGCAAGTTTGCGAAGGGTCGGCGGCACGGGCGCTGGGTTGAGCGCTGGACCAACGGGACCGTCGGCGAAGGCCGGTATGTGAGGGGCCGGCGGCATGGCAGGTGGGTCATTCGCGACGGATACGGGACCACCCATGAGGGCTCTTATCGGGACGGAATGCAGCATGGGAAGTGGGTGGCGCGCAGAGACGGGCGCGTGATCGGAGAAGCGCAGTTCGTGGAGGGAAAAGGGCGGTGGGTCGACAAATAGAGGGCTCAGGCGACGGAACGTCTCCGGACCTGGTACGAAATGGAAGCTGAGAAATGTCATCATGAGTTCCGGGGACAAGGGGCGCACCTGGTCGACCCTGTCGGTGATCGGCAGCAATGACTACGACATGGACGAAGGCACGGCCGCCTACCTGCCGGACGGCAGCCTGGGCTTCCCCCGCCGGCCCACGTCGGCCTGGTTTCAGTCCTACGACGACGGAAAAACCTGGTCCCCGCCGCGCCTGCTCCTGACCGACCCCGTCATCGAAGATCCCAACTTCGGAAGCGAGTTTCTCGGCCCCAAACTGCTCCGGCGGGGAGACGTGGTGGCGACGCCCGACGGAGTCACCGCCGTCGTCTTCGGGGGCCGCCACAGGCTTGGGAGCGACGATCCCAAGGTGCCGAACAACGGAGAAGTCGTCTACAGCCGCGACGATGGGAAGACCTGGGTGAAGCCGGCGCCGGGACGCGGCTTCAAGTGCGATCCCAAGTCGTACTACCCTAGCGCCTGCGTTCTGGAGGACGGCTCCATCCTCATGGTCGGCCAGCGGGAGGGCTTCAAGAACCGATTCGGTCCCCATGGCGCCGAGGTGACGTCGGTCCGGTTCCGCATCAGGAAACCCGAGGAGGGGGAAGGGGTCCGACTCCTGCCCATCGGCGGACCCTCTGGATCGGGGGCGGGCTGGTCCCTGCCGGCAGACGATTCCGTTTTCGGATTCCGCGGCAGTCCTCTTCGACCCGGAAGATCGGGTGCTTACAAGTCGTCTGGCGCGCCCAACCGGTAGCCGACCTGGCGCTCGGTAAAGATGTAGGTCGGACTGCCCGCTTTGTCGCCCAGCTTGCGGCGCAGCTTCTTGACGAAGGCGCGAACCGGACGAAAATCGCCGGAATTGAGTCGGCCCCAGACTTGGCGCAACAGGGACTCGTACGTCGTGACCCGTCCGGCATTGACCGAGAGCACGCGGAGCAGCTCGTATTCGGTAGCCGTCAACTGCACGGGACGTCCGGCGAGGATCACGCGGCGATCCGCGTAGTGGATGTCCAAATCTCCCACCCGGAAGGGTGTGGCCGGCTCATGGCTCCGCCGCAGCACCGCCCCGACTCTCGCGGCAAGTTCCGTCGGCGAAAAGGGTTTGACGATGTAGTCGGCAGCCCCGACCTCCAAGGCCCTCGCGATGGTTTCATCCCTTCCGTAGCCGGAGATGAAGATGACCGGCAGCTCGGCCATCTCGGGATGGCGCTCCATCAGTTCTATTCCATCGGTCCCGGGAAGCATCAGGTCGAGCAGCACCAGCCGCGGTTTCTTGACCCTGATCAGCTCGGACACCTCCTGAGGGTCACCCGTCAGGAGCGGGGTGTAGCCGGCCGTTGCCAGCGCGTCCCGGACGTGGTGGAGCGTGTGCGGGTCGTCGTCGACCACCAGGATGGGCGTTCGATTCAGCTCTTCCCGAGGCGGGCGGATCGTGCCGCGGACTTCGCTGGCCGTTGCGGCGACCTCTGCCAATTCGGCCACCGGAATCGTAAAAGTGAACCGGGAGCCCATTCCCGGACCGTCGCTTTCGGCCCGGATTCGCCCCCCGTGAGCCTCCACCAGACCCTTGCAGATGGCCAGACCGAGACCGGAACCTGCGATCCCCCGATCGCCGCCGTTGACGCGGGCGTATTTCCGGAACAGGTGCGGCAGCAGCTCCGACGGAACCCCTTGGCCCTTGTCCGATACCGAGATCGCCACGTAAACGTCATCTCTCACGGCGGAGATCCGGATGGGAGAAGTCTCGTGAGAATACCGGGAAGAGTTGGACAGGAGGTTGTTCATTACCTGGACAATGCGCCTGCTGTCCGCCATCACCCGGGGCAGGTCCGGGGGAAGGTCGATTCGGATGGTGTGTCTGCCGCCCCCGCTCAGGAACGTCTTCCGAGCCTGATCCACCAAGGTGGCCACCGACGTGGGTTCGAGGGTGACCGACAGCGTGCCCGTCTCGATGCGTCCCGCGTCCAGAAGGTCGCTGATCAGGCCGCGCATATGGTCGGCCTGCTCGTCGATGATGCGGAAGAATTGGAGCATCTCCGCCAGGTCCAAAGCCGGCGCAGCGCCCAGCACGGTGGCGGTCGAGCCCTTGATGGAGGTCAGCGGAGCCCGTAGTTCGTGGCTCACCAGGCCCAGGAACTCGACCCTCAAACGTTCCAACTCTTCCAGCGGAGCCAAGTCCTGCAGGGTGACGACCGTGGATACGACTTCGCCGTCTTCCGAACGGATCGGCGTGATGTTGACCAACGTCGTGACGCTTCGTCCGTCGGGGACCGTGAGAACAATCTGCTCGGCACGCACGGTTTCACCGCGGCTCAGCGCCTCCGAGAGGGGGAATTCCGAGAACACCATCTCCTGGCCGTCGGCGCGCCGCAGGGTTATGCACTCCGCAAGTTGATCCAGGGACCGGCCCGGCATTCGCAGACTCTCGACGATCCGCTTCACCTCCTGGTTATACGACACGACTTTGCCGGATTTGGCGTCGAAGACCGCGACCCCCACCGGCGATGTGTCGATCAGGGCTTCCAGGTCGGCCCGGGCCCGCTGCTCCTCCCGGTGCTTGCGGGCGTTGGCGATCGCCGTCGCTGCCTGTGCGGCGAACATCACGAGAATCTCCTCGTCCTCGCTCGTGAAACCCTGTCCGCCTTCCTTCTCGCCCAGAAAGAAGTTTCCGACATAGATTCCCCGATAACGCATGGGCGTTCCCTGGAAGGCTGTCGACAGAATCTGGGGTGGACAGTAGCCCAGGAGCGACTCGACGTAGGCGGGCAGGTCTCGAATTCTCAGCGCCCCCGGAAGGTCCCGGAAGTGTGCGAAGAGCCGGGGCCCGTCGGCCCAGTTCGCCATGGCCTGCTTCTCTTCGGGAGTGATGCCGGAAGTCGCGAATTCCTGAATCTGTCCCGAGTCGTCGATGGTCACGATGGCGCCAAAGCGAGAACGGGTCAGGGAGCGGGCGCTTTCAACGACCCCGCGCAACACGGTGTTGACCTCGAGGCTCGCGCTGATACGCAGACTGGCGGCGCTTAGCTGGGAGATGCGTTCCCGCAACACCCTGTTCTCATTGTTCAGCTCTTCGCGGCTTTTCATCGGCCCATCCTCGCCGGCCTGAAGAGCAGGGCGTTACTCGATGCCGCCAAGCGTGTGCTCGATGAAGGAACCGGATACGGAGCACGCCGAACTTGCCCGGCTTCGATGATCGTGCCTTCAAGACTATTCACAAGGACGTCACCTTTCCAAGTCAATAAGTCACGCTGAAATCACATAATGAGTTTATAATCTACCATAGCATTCATGGAATATTTTCATGTGATGCTCATTGCTGGATCGTCAAGTCGACTCCGTCACATGAAGGAGCCGCCACTGCCTCTAGACCAACT
>JAPOYZ010000559.1 GCA_026706325.1 Candidatus Aminicenantota bacterium | reverse complement strand
CCACCGCCGCAACCTCCCGCTGGATGGACTCCTGCATGGGGGTCCCCTCCAGTTGGACGTTCCACGGGATGAAGGCCACAAACCCTCCCGTCTCATCCTGAAGACTGCGGATGCCCTCCAGGTGCTGGATCCGCTCCCGGAGGGATTCGCCGCCTCCGATCATCATGGTGGCGGTGGTGGGCAGTCCCTCTTCGTGGCCGACTCGCATCACCTCCAACCACTGCCGGGCGGTGCACTTGCCGGGACTGATTTCGCGCCGCATCCGCTCGGTCAGGATCTCGGCGCCGCCGCCGGGAATGGATTGGAGTCCCGCCGCCTTCAGCCTTCGAATCGACTCCCGGAGGGAGAGCCGGCTGAGCCGGGCCAGGACGACGATCTCCGGCGGAGAAAAGCAGTGAAGGTGGATGGCGGGGTAGCGTTCCCGAATGGAGCTGAGCAGTTCTTCGTAATAGTCGATCTTGAGATCGGGGTGCATGCCCCCCTGCATCAGGATTCCCGTCCCGCCGAGGGCCAGGGTCTCCTCGATTTTCTTGAAGATGGTCTCGTTGGACAGGACGTAGCCCTCGTCGTGACCGGGCCGCCGGTAGAAGTTGCAGAAGGTGCAACGGGCGACGCACACATTGGTGTAGTTGACGTTCCGGTCCACCAGGAAGGAAACCACCCCGTCCGGATGAAGTCTGCGCCGCATCCAGTCGGCGGCCTGCCCCAACTGCTGGAGTTCACCGGACTTCAATAGAACGAGTGCATCGGACGCCTCCAACCGCTGTCCGCGGTACACGCCCTCCAGGATGCTCTCCGGCGTCCTCATGGCCAAGGTATTCTAGCAGCCTGTGCCGAAACCCGCCGTGGGGCGACACCGGCGGCAACGCCCCGCTCTCTCTGTCTTCTCTTCACTCTTTCCTCATTTTCTCTTTTCCCTCTGCTACAATCGCGCGGACCGGCAAGTTGCCCGAAACCTGCTTGCCGGACCCGTACAGGGCAGGATCATGATCTGGACACCTCTCGCCTACCTGGATCCCGGATCGGGGAGCCTCTTTCTTCAACTGCTGCTGGGGGGCATCGCGGGAGTGGCCGTCTTGGGAAAAGTCGTCTGGCACCGGATCAAGTCAGCCCTTGGAGTCCGGTCCGCCGCTCCGGAGAAGGCCGCCGCATCCCTGGAGCGAACCGGCCGGAAGACGGAATAACGGATCTCGAGCATCCCGGTCCGACGAAAATCGTTCCTTTCCCATGTCTGAAGTCCGAAGCGAGCCTGGATCGTTCCGCGATCGCCATGGCCGCGTCTTCTACCGGGACGGGGCCGTCTATCGCGCCCTGAGCCGGCAAGCCGTCGAGGCTTGGGAAAGGTTGGAGAAGACCCGATTCTTTCCCCGGCTGGTGGAGGAGGGCCTGATCGTCAGGACCCGCCGCGTGGACGCTGCTGAATTGGCATCCACGGATGCGCCGCCCGGAGACTGGGCGGGCATTCTGCGCCACGAGACCGTCCCCTACGTGTCCTACCCCTACGAGTGGTCGTTCCGGATGCTGCAGGACGCCGCCCTCCTGCAATTGCGCCTGATTTCCGAGGCTCTGGCCGAAGGGATGATCCTCAAGGACGCCACCCCTTACAACGTTCAGTGGAACGGAGTCCGGCCCGTCTTCATCGACATTCCCTCGTTCGAGCCGTTGCCGCCGGGCGGAGCCTGGACCGGATACCGGCAATTCTGCGGCCTCTACCTGTACCCGCTGATGTTGCAGGCCTATCGAAACCTGCCGTTCCAGCACTGGCTCAGAGGAAGCCTCGACGGAATCTCGCCGAGAGAGTGCCGGGACGTCCTGTCCGGCCGCGACCTGTTCCGGTCCGGAGTTCTGCTCCACGTCTGGCTCCAGAGCCGTTTCCAGGAGAAATACGGCGCGCGCAAGGAGAGCACCAGCCAGCTTCTCAAAGACGCCGGCTTCAACCGGAAGGCGATCCTCTCCAACGTCAGCCGCCTGACCCGGCTGGTCTCACGACTGAGATGGACCCCCGCGGCCTCCCAGTGGACCGGGTACGCCGGGGACAACACCTATTCCGAGCCCGACCGGGAGGCCAAACGGGAATTCGTCCGCTGGGCGGTGGGTCGAAAGCGATGGAAGACGACCTGGGACCTGGGCGCCAACACGGGCGACTACTCGCGACTGGCCGCCGCCGGCTCCGAGTACGTCCTGGCCCTGGAGCGGGACTCGGCCGCGGTGGACCTCCTCTACCGGGACCTGCGCCGGGAGGGTCCCGGCAACATACTCCCGCTGGTGGTCAACCTGGCCGACCCCTCGCCGTCCCTGGGATGGCGTTGCCGGGAAAGGACCTCCCTCACGGAGCGAGGATCCCCGGAACTGGTCCTCTGCCTGGCGCTGATCCACCACATGGTCATCGCCGCCAACATTCCACTGGCGGAGTTCGTCGAATGGCTCTCGGGGCTGGGAGGCTCACTGGTCATCGAGTTCGTGCGCCGGGACGACCCCATGGTCCGGATGCTCCTGCGAAACAAGGAAGACCAGTACGCCGACTACCGGATGGAGTCCTTCGAGCTGTGCCTGGGGAAGTTCTTCCGGATCCACCGGCGCCAGGAACTGCCCTCCGGGTCCCGAGTCCTCTACTTCGCGGAGGCGTGACCGGGCAGGACGGTGCCTTCCAGCTGCACTCTCGATCAGCACGGACTTGATGGCCGCCGTCGTCCGATCGGGGTAGTCGCCCGCGTGTTGAGGCTCTGTCACAACCACGGAAAGCACCGCGAGGCCAAGTGGT
>JAPOYZ010000608.1 GCA_026706325.1 Candidatus Aminicenantota bacterium | reverse complement strand
CTTCAAACGGCAGCGCCTGAAGCATTCCGCGTGGCTCAAGGTGGACCTCGTCCTTGCCGGCCTGGGCAGCATTCTGACCCCCATTCCAGGACCCAATGTCTTTTTCTTCTACCCGGCCATCCGGGCATTCGGCCACTACACGGCGCTCCGGGGAGTAAGGGACCCTGGCAAGCTGGACCGGTCGTCGTTTGAGCCGGAGCCCCTGATCGACCAGGTTCAGATGAACATGGAAGTTCAGATGAACATGGATCGTATCGATGACATCCGTCCGCTGCTGGTCCAACTGGAGCGGCAGTACAACCTGACAGACTTGGAACAGCGCCTTTTTCCCGGTTGGGCCCGGCGCTGACTTCCGGCGCCGAGACTCAGGTCGGAGCCAGATATCCGTCCACCAGGAAATCCCGGCCCAGTCTCCTGACCTTGAGACTCGAAACGGCGAGGGCATCAGCGAGGCGGTTGACCTGGAGCTCTCCCACCCCCGGTATGCCTGAGCTGCCGAGAATCCTGGGACCGTAGTAGAAGTGGACCCGCTGGATGACGCCCGCCTGCAGGGACGATCCGGCGACCCGGCCGCCCCCCTCCACGATGAGGCTGTTGATAGAATCCCCGCCCAGCGACTCCAGCACCGCCGGCCAGGAAAGGAACGGTCCTTCTTGCGGGACTCGCACCAGGCGGGCTCTGCCCGCGAGGGGACTGCCGGGCGGACACGGACAACTGTGAAAGATCCATACGGGATCGCCTGACTGGAATAGCCTGGACTTCACCGGGGTCCGCAACCGAGAGTCCAGAACGATCTTCCGGATCCGTTTCCTCGACCTCCACCGCACGTCCAGCGACGGATCGTCCGTCAGGACCGTCTCTATTCCCACCAGAACGGCGTCGTAGAGAAAACGGTGACGGTGCACATGCCGCCTCGCCTTCTCGCCCGTGATCCACTTGGAATCGCCACCTGGGGCGGCGATCCTGCCATCCAGGGTGAGCGCCAGCTTGAGCAGGCAGAAAGGTTTCCGGTGCCGGACGAAAAAGAAGAAGGCTTCGTTGAGCCGGCGAGCCTCCTCGCCGCACAGCCCCTCGTGGATTCGAATCCCGCGGGAACGAAGGTATTGCATCCCCTTGCCCGCCACTTGGGGCGAAGAATCCGTCACGGCCACGAAGACCTCGCGGATCCCGGCTTCGGCGACCCGCTGCATGCAGGGAGGCGTCCGGCCCCAATGAGCACAAGGCTCCAGCGTGACGTACAGGGTGGCTCCCCGGGCACGGCTTCCGGCCCGGTCCAAGGCGACCACCTCGGCGTGATGCAGTTTCCGATAGAGATGATAGCCTTCGCCCACTACATGTCCGTCCCGCACGACCACGGCTCCCACCATGGGGTTGGGACTGACCCGGCCGGCACCTCGCCGGGCAAGTTGGAGTGCGCGGCGCATGAACCGGACGTCAGCGTCGGAGGCAGGCATGGGATGTTGTCACCAGTCCTTCATCGTTCGCGCCGGCCTGCGGCCTGCACGGAATGCGCGCCCGGAATCCTCACCGGGTCACCGAGTGTATGACGAATCGGGTCTGATCCGCAGGCACTGCCGCGTCGGAAAACGGACAGTCCAGGTCACGCCCCGGACTGGGCATGAGTCTCCGCCAGCGGCAGGCGGATCCGCAGGGTGTTGATCCTTCTCTGATCGGCGGCGAGAACCTCGACTCGGATGCCGTTGATATCGGTCGTCTCGCCCGGATGCGGAACCCGGCCCATCTGGGAGACGACGACGCCGGAAACCGTCGTAAAGTGGGTGACCCCCAAGCTCAGACCCAGAGCCTTCTCCAGGTTCTCGATTTCGGCCGCGCCCCGGACGATATAGCTTCCGTCTCCCTCCGCAATCAGGTCCACCAACTGCATCTCGTCCTCATCTCGAATCTCGCCCACGATCTCCTCGACCAGATCCTCGATGCTGACCAGTCCACTGACCGCTCCATGCTCGTTGATGACGATGGCAATGTGCTCGGCGCTCCTTTGCATCTCTCGAAAGAGGTCCGCTACCTTCTTGGTCTCAGGAACGAACAATGGCGACGTCATCAGCCGCGTCACCGGTGCGTCACCACTCTCCGCGTTGAGATAGGAAAGCAGGTTCCGCACGTAGACGATGCCCATGATTTCATCCAGGTCCCTTCGGTAGACCGGTATTCGGGAATGCTTCCGGGAGACGATGAGATCCCGCATCTCGGAGATGGTGGTGGTCTGAGGAGTCGCCACGACCTGGGTCCGGGGGGTCATGATCTCCTTGACCCACGTGTTCCCGAACTCCAGCGCCGAAAGTATCAGATCACCCTCCCGGCCCTCGATGATCCCCTCCTCCTCACCGACGTCCACGTAGGCTTCAAACTCGCCTTCCGTCGATTCTTCCTCCTGGCCTCCCGTTTCGTCACCGTTGGCGGACACTCGGTCGAAGGGCTTGAGCAAGGACGCCATGGGACGACTGATCCAGGCTATGAAGGGGTAGCACCGGGACAGCACCGGCACCAAGCGCAGAAGGGCCTGTTCCGGATACCGGGTCGCCATGATGGGAAGCACCAGAAGCACCAACACAAAGGTCGACAGAATCGCCAGCAACGCCCACCAGGCGCCCTGAATCGGCCGGAGCTCAAGGAAGAAACCGGTCGCGAAAACGACCAGCGCGATTTGAATGCACAGGAGCACGAGGCGAACCGGAAGCAGGAAGCGGCTCCGGTCCGAGGTGATGGTCTCCACGAGACCCGGCGCCTGAGACGCCCCCCGCATCGAAAGTATCCTGAG
>JAPOYZ010000301.1 GCA_026706325.1 Candidatus Aminicenantota bacterium | reverse complement strand
CCCAAGCCTGGGTCTCTACGAGACGGCGGACAACAGCTTCCGCATTGTGGGTTTGGAACAGGTCTGAGAACTACTTCAGGGTCGCCTGGAGCGCGGCCTCGTCCACCACGCACCACTGGTACTGATTCGGGCGTCCGGCGCCGTCAGGAAGAGGCGGGCTGAGAACGGTCACGCCGAAGTCCAGGGACGCGAAATCGTGCTGGGCGGTCTCGTCCGCCACGCGGAAGATGTTGAAGTCGGCGGCCGCCTCCACTTGGGCCAGGTCGATGAGGTCCCGCATGGCGAAACGCCGGACTACTGCGTTCCCGATGGCCGTGATCCCCACGGACCCCTGCTCTTCCAGCATGCGCCCCAAGCGGTTGAAGTCGGTGTGGCGGTCATAGTAGGCGCCGGCCTCGCCCGGCTTGGGCTGGTAGTCGAGCATGTCCTGTCGGACGATGGAGCCGTCGGGCCGCCGGACCCGGACGTTCAGCGGGATGGTGCGGCGGTAGGGCACGTCGCAGAACCATTCGGCGAAGTGGTGGCTGGTGGAGGCGTGGTAGCTCATTCCCGCCAGCACGATCTGCGTGTCCAGCGCCAACATGACGCCGAAGGAGGAGCGCAGGTCGAAGGCCGAGAGGGAGGGGTCCACCTGGGTGATGACCTCGGCTCGGGGCCCGATGGCCGAGAAGGAGTGGCGAAACCCGGTGCTGCGGATCGACCGGGGGTGACGCCGCACCGTCTCGCTGATGATCCCCATCTCGGAGGGGTCGTTCTCCGGGTCGATGAGGGGATCCTCCTCGGCTTCGTGGACGAAGGTGAAGTTGGGAGCCACCAGCGTTCCCGCCGGGCCAAGAACTTCCAGGAAGGCTTCCACCACGGTTTCGGCGCCGCCCTGAATGTGCCCGAACGTCCGCATGGCCGAGTGGACCAGGACCACGTTCCCCGGTCTCAATCCGATCCGGACCAGTCCCTCCCGAATCTCTTCCTGCGTCAATCCCTTCTGGCCGGTCTCCTGCTGTGGCACCATGAGCCTCATCATAGTTTGCGATTTGCGGTGACGCCACCCGGGAGAAATGCATGACCAGCAAAACACGCCCACTTGGAAATTCCGGTCCTGCCGCCATTGTCTGCGGGCTGCTTTTGATGAGCATCGGCTCCGGTTGCGGGCCCATTGCCGATCCACCGTCCGGAACCGAGCCGCTGGTGCTGAACCGCCAGCAGGTGCTGTTGCTGCATGACGACCGGCTGGTCCGGAGCCGTGAGGGCCTGGAGTTGGTGCAGGCCCGGCTCGAAAAGCATCCGGCCAATCCGCTGCTGGTCGTCGACCGCCCCTGGGAGCGGCAGGGGATCCTCAACTACGTGGCCATCCTGCATGACGAGGAGGAGGGCCTCTACCGGATGTGGTACCAGATCCTGGGGCGGACCGAGGAGGGGGTCAACCGCAGCCATTGCCTCTATGCCGAGTCCTCCGACGGCGTTCGGTGGGAGAAACCGGAGCTGGATCTGGTGGACTTCCAAGGCTCGAAGAAGAACAACATTCTGTTCCTGGATCCCACCGAGCGGCCGCGGGGAACGCCCGTCTACTGGGTGGTGAAGGACTACGCCGCCGCGGACGCCGGCCGGCGGTTCAAGATGATGCTCAATCGGTGGGACTTCCGGGGCCGGGGCGTGGGAATCGGTTATTCCCCCGACGGGATCCATTGGGAATTCACGCCCTACGTCAACCGGTTGGGCGGATTCGACACGCACAACCTCTTCTTCTGGGACGATCGGATCGGCCTCTACACCGGATATTTCCGGACCCACGTCCGGGGGAAACGGTCCATCGGGCGGGCCACGAGTCCGGACGCCTTCCACTGGTCGGCGCCGGTCACGGTCCATACCCTCGACGAACAGGATCCTCCTGCCTGGCAGATCTATGGTCCCGGCATCTTCAAGTACAGCCGGGCCCGGGATGTCTACGTCATGTACGGGGAGGGTTACGACTCGGAGACCGAGATCTTCCGGGGGCAGTTGGGCCTGAGCCGGGACGGAATCCACTGGAAGCGGTTCCGCGAGGGGTACTTTGCCGACACCAGCGCGGGGACATGGGACGCCGGCTCGGTTCGACCGGTTCCCGCCGAAGCGGTGGTCGACGGCCGGATGGCCGTCTTCTACACGGGCAGCGACCACTCCCTGCACGATCGGGAGGGGATGAGAGGAGTCGGTCTGGCAACGTACCAGCAGGGAGCGTTCGCCGGCTGGAGGGCGCGGAGCGAGGGGACGTTGACCACCCGGCTCCTCCTGGCCAAGGACCGGGAGCCGGGACTGCTTCTGAACGCGGAAGCCGAGGGCGGCGAGATCCGGGCGGAACTCCTCGATGCCCGGGGACAGCCCATCGCGGGGTACACGCGGGAGGAATGCCGGCCGTTGACCGGCAACGGGCATCAACAGGAGGTGGCTTGGGAGGGGCAGGAGAGCCTGGCGCCGGCGGTGGCGCACGGAGCCTTCAGCATCCGCCTGTATCTGCAGCAGGCCACGATCTATGGGTTCCGGGTGATTCCGCCCCGAAGCGTCCGGGCGCTGTTTTGAGGAGGGAGGAGGGGCGGTTTTCCTACCGCCCCGTGGGACAGGCGGCTTTCTTGCCGCCTGCTCTTCCTCTTGTTGTTAAGCCTATGTGCGGCGAAGCGCACAGTGGGGACTCCGTCCCCCCTGACCCCCCTGGCGGCGGTAAGAAAACCGCCGCTTCAACCGGCGGCAGGAAAGCCGCCGCTCGTGTGCCCGACATGGGCTGTCTCTAAGGGATGAAAGATCCCGAAGGAGG
>JAPOYZ010000520.1 GCA_026706325.1 Candidatus Aminicenantota bacterium | reverse complement strand
CTACCGGACGCGGATCTCTGGCTTCCTGGGGAACTCCCTGAACCCGGATGACAAGCTTGAGTTTCTCTTGATCCTAGTTACCCGTTCCCCCTGCTGGAATCAAATCTATGCCGCGATGAAGGCCCGGTATCAACAGGACACCAATGTCGTTCAACCGAAGCTTGAACACCAAACCCCCATTCGCGCCCGCGCCGTTCGCCGCAAGCGCCGTGCCAAGCGGGCCGTCTGACCGGCGTCGGCGCTTCTCCCCGTCCGGTCCCGTGCGGCCCCGCTCTGCATTCTTCAGGGGAGCTTTCTTTGACAAATGGGGCGGAAAGATCTATACCAATTGGGCGAACGGAACGGGAGAGGAACCGAAGTGATCTGGTTGAGTTTGGGGCTCTTGTTGGCGGGCACGTTGATCATGACCGTGGTGGGCTTGTCGAGCAGAACCGGCCGCCTCGCCACCCTGGCGCACCGGGGTGGGGTCGTGTTGCTCCTGGCCGGCATGGCCATCGCAATGATCGCCATTTAGGACGATTCGCCATGGCGCTGGAGCAGATCCGCGACGTCGAACTGCTGGGCGACGGTGTCGTCTTTCAGTATCTGGTCTTCTCCCTCCAGTTGGAGGGAGCAACCAAGAGGATCGCCCGGGCCTCCAACTACATCAGTTCCGGCGTGGACAGCGAAGAAGCCCTGATCCGCTGGACCCGGCAGGACCTGGAGGACGCGGGTTTCCTGGAAGCGGGCGGAGAGTTCACGGTTCAGGGCGGAGGATCGCTGGCACGTAATCCCTACTACGGAACGCTCACTCTGTTCGGCAAGAACACGGCATACGGCGCGGACCCGGATCGGGAATCCCTGGCCCAGACCTTCAAAGCGGCATTTCCCGACTACGAGGTCGCCTGGTTCGGTCCCGACGTGGCGCCTCCTCCCAAGCGCAGGCCCAGGGTGAAACGCCGCCGTCCGGCAAAACGGCGCCGGCCGTTGAAACGCCGCCGGGCCAAATGAGATAATGGTTTAGACAATGCAAGTCGACGCTCTGAAAGACAGCAGCACCGTCAAGCGCAACGACAAGCGGAAGCGGAAGCCGGCGCTGGTTGCCGTCATCAACGACTGCTGCACCGGCTGTTCCGGCTCTCCGGCGTGCGTGGACTACTGCCCCATCGAGAACTGCATGATCTGGATCCCGGACGACGACCATCCGCCCTTCGGCCGGATCGAGGTCGATCCCCTGCTCTGCATCGGCTGCAAGCTCTGCACCAGCAAGGGGCCGGAAGGGACCTTCCTGGACGGATGTCCCTGGGACGCCATCGACATGGTGGCGATCAAGAGCTACGAAGGCAGTCACGGGTCGCTGCCCTTCTGATCCCCCGTCCCGCTCTCAGACACCTTTTCCTCTCGCTGGATTGACCTCTTGAGAATGGCTTCGCGGGTGAGGTGCGCCTGGCTGCGAATGCTCTCGTTCTCCTCGCCTGCGCCCAGATAGAGTTCGACCAGATCCAGATCCTCCTCCGTTCCCACCAGGTAGAGGGCCCGGAGCGCCTCCCAGAGATGCACCGGATCCGGCAACAAGACCATCAATTCGGCACCCGCATCGACCTCCTGTCCGTCCTCAGCCAGATTCGCCGCTGTCCCGGCAACGGGGACTTGGACGGCCACCGACGTTTCCCCCTCCCCGATCTCCGCCACCGGGGAACCGCTTCGGACTTCGTCGTCCGCCTCCACCAGCAGCCGGAGCCTTCCCGCCTGAGGACTCTCCACCACCCAGGGCCGGAGCATGGACCGCAACTCGGGCCGTCCCCGGCCGTCGCCGAAACGGACCAGGGAAAGGGCGGCGTTCCGGCGAACCAGGGGGTTGGGGTCCTTCAGAAGCTCCGCCAAGCTCTGACGAAACACCCCCTCGGAGACATCCTGTCCCATGAGCCAGGCGGAGAGGTTCCGGATTTCCGGCTGGTCATGTCCAGCCAGTTCCATCACCCTCGGGTACCATCTCCGCGCTTCCGGGTCCCCTCTGCCGATTCGTTCTCCCAATTGGGCCAATCCATGCTGCATCCGCCTGGGACTGGTCTCGTCGTTGAGATACTCCTCCAGCTCGGCGTCGTCGAGGGTGCGGCCGAACCAGACATCGTGCCAGAACAGTCCCGGAACCAGGACCAACGCCAACAGGGACGCGAACACGAGAAGATGGGTCTTCAGGGAAACTTTGCCGGCGCCGGAACCCTTATCGGGCATAGAGATGATAGAGCATGACGTAGATGATCACGCCGGTGACGGAGACGTAGAACCAGATGGGCAGCGTCCACCGTGCGATGCGCCGGTGGGCCGGGAAATCCTCCCGCCACGCCCGGACCAGGGTGACGGCCGCCAGTGGGATCACCGCCGCCGCCAGTACCGCGTGGGTCACCAGAATCGACAGATACAGGGTCCGGACCCAGCCCGTCCCGGGAAACCGCGTGGACCCGGCGTGATAGTGGTAGACGACATAGGAGACCAGAAACAGCGTCGAGACGCCGACCGCGGCCAGCATGAAGGCCTTGTGCGCCTTCACCCGGCCCCGGCGGATCATGGCATACCCCACCCCCAACAGAGAGCCGCTGAGGGCATTGAGACCGGCGTTGAGCGCCGGCAGGTCCGAAATGTTCATCAGGCCAGGCCCCGCAGCCCGGGCCGGCGGACCAGCCACAGGGAGACGCCGAAGACCGCCAGAACGAAGAGCAGCGTCACGGCCAGGGACGCGGTGAAGGAGGGGAGAAGAATTCCCAGGGCGGGAACCTCCGAGTGGAGAGCATGCCAGAGCAGCGACACCTCGTAGCTGAGG
>JAPOYZ010000318.1 GCA_026706325.1 Candidatus Aminicenantota bacterium | reverse complement strand
TCGAGCGCCACGCGTGCATCGGCCAGGACGGGCAAGGCACCCTGCTTGTAGGCGTCGCGGCCGCAGACGTTGATGTTGATGAAGCGCACGTCCGGATGCTGAAAACCCGATTGGGAGCCGGTATCGAAATCGGAAAGACGAGTCCCGACGCACAGGATCAAATCCGCTGCGGTGGCCAGCTTGGTCGCGGACGGGTTCCCGGTGGTGCCCAGACCCCCGGCCAGCAGGTCCGACGGCCGGCCGTGGGCCCCCTTGCCGGCGTGGGTCTCCACCACCGGAATGCCGCAGACCCGGGAGAGATGTTCCAACTCCGACGACGCGTCGGAATAAATGACGCCTCCACCGGCGATGATCAGGGGGCGCCGGGCACCTCTCAACAATTCCACGGCCTCCCTGATCCGCTGGGGGTCGGGAAGGCGCCGCTCGATCCTCCATTCCCTCTCCTCGAAGAAATGGACGGGAAAATCGAACGCCTCCGGTTGGACGTCCTGGCACAGACAAAGGGTGACCGCGCCGGTTTCCGCCGGGTCGGTCAACACCCGCATGGCTTCCGGAAGAGCGGTGAGGATCTGCTCCGGCCGGGTGATGCGGTCGAAAAAGCGGCTCACGGGGCGGAAGCAGTCGTTGACGCTCACGTCTCCGGCGGAAGGGTGCTCCAGTTGCTGCAGCACCGGCCCCTGCTTCCGATTGGCGTAGATGTCCGAGGGAAAGAGGAGCACGGGCAAACGGTTGATGGTGGCCGCCGCGGCGCCCGTGATCATGTTGGTGGCGCCGGGTCCGATGGAGGTGGTGCAGGCCAGCGTGGCCAGGCGGCGCTTGGCCCGGGCGAACCCGGCCGCCGTATGCACCATGGACTGTTCGTTGCATGGCTGGTAATAGGGCAGCTCGGAACCGTACTCTTCCAATGCCTGTCCCATTCCGGTGACGTTGCCGTGGCCGAAGATGCCGAACATGGCCGGCACCAGCCGTTGCCGGATGCCGTCCCGCTCGCTGTACTGCGATTGCAGGAATTTGACGATGGCCTGAGCGGCGGTCAGCCGGGTGGTTTGTTCGTTCGCTGGAGTCATCATCGGTTCGTTTCCTTTCCGGCCGGTCACCGGCAGGCTCGTTCTGCGGCCGGGTCCATCCTATGATAGATTCCGATTTTCCACCAAGATGGGCCGACAGCCGGAGGCCGTTCACATGATTCGCAAGCTGGGTACCGGAATCGGGTTCGCGTTGGTCCTCCTTTTTCTCGTGGAGGGCGCGGCGTGGCTGCTGCTTTCCCTGGGCTCCGGCCCGGCGTCTGGTTTCCTGGTGTCTCGTGGCGGCGAGTTTCACCGGCGCTTGGCCAAGGTGTTCGTGGGGACCTCCCGGGGCGCACTGGCGGTGGACCCGCACCTGGGCTACGCTCCCGAGCCTGCATTTCAGGTCTTCGGAGCCGGAGAAGGAGAGGGCGTGCTGCGCATCGTAGCCCTGGGAGGCTCCACCACCGATCCCTACAACCAGGGACACTGGTCCGGAGCCCTCTCGGAGCTCCTGGTCAATGAAGGAATCCCCGCGCGCATCTACAACGGGGGCGTCGGCAGCTACTCCACCAACCAGGAGGTGATCAAGCTGATCCGGGACGCCTTGGCGCTGAACCCTCACGTGGTGATCTCGGTGGACGGGGTCAACGACCTGGGGTTGGTCAAGTCCATCACCCCGTACACACCCATGGTGAACCATCCACAGCAGGCGATCATGGAATACGTGGTCGGTTCCGCATCGCAGAGCCTGTTTCTGCCCAATTTGGCCCGTTTGCTGGGATCCGGCGAGAAAATCCTGCAGCCACCTCATTGGGGTCATCCGAACGAGATGAAGGCGGAGGAGGTGTGGGAGAAGCACCTGCGCATCATGAACGCCGTCTCCGGGGAGTTCGGCATACGTTACATGGCGGTGCTGCAGCCCATCATGGGTTTCGGAAGCTATGATCCGTCTCCCCGCGAAGAAGAGATGTGGGAGGAGCGGAAGCAGCGGCCGCGTCCGGATGAGACGCCCTACCACGTGGCGCTGACCCGGTACTACGAGGCGGCCCAGGTTCGCTGCCACCAGATTCCCTACTGCGCCGATCTGACCGGGATCTACGCCGGGAAGACGGATCTCTACAACGATCCCCGGCATCCCAACCCCAAGGGCTATCGACTGTTGGGAGAGGCTATCTTCAAGGAACTTCGGGACCGCGGCCTGCTGTCGCCGACCCGGGATGCTGAATCCGATCCGCAGGGAGGCGACGCAGATACACACTAAACGCGGCTCCAGACCCAAATCCGAGCCAGACAGCCGGAACGTCGGCCGGAGGCGGTTCCTTTCCACGGGCGCCGGTGTCCTGGCGGCCACCCGGCTGAAGCGGACCGTTTCCGCCCGTCCCCAAGAAGGAACCCCGGCCCGAAAACCTTCCATCCGGACCCGTGAAGGAGAAAACCCTCCCCGGACGCTGGAAGGCCTGGACCGGCAGATCTGGGAAGAGGAACTCGCCGACTTCGTTCCCACCCGGATATTCGACGCTCATTGCCATATCTACCAGGCCGACTTCGACCTGAACTACCGGGCGGCGCTTTCCGGAAAAGAGGACTTCAAGACCGAAACCGTCTGGACCGACTGCGGTATCGACACGGTGCGCCAAGTCGAAAGCGTCCTGATGCCGGGCCGCAAGATCACGCACCTGGCGTTTCCGTTTCCCTTCTACCGGTGTGATTTCCTGAAGTCGAACCAATTTACGGGCAGAGAGGTCCGGAAGGAGCCCGGGTCCGCCGGCCTGATGCTGGTGGAGCCCTCCATCTCGGCGC
>JAPOYZ010000022.1 GCA_026706325.1 Candidatus Aminicenantota bacterium | reverse complement strand
CGCCCAATGTCACCGACATCGGCATCTTTGCCCGAGCCTGCCAGGAGGCGGGCGCCGACGCCGTCACTCTGGTCAACACCTTCGTGGGTATGAGCGTGGACGTTCACCGGCGCCGACCCATGATCTCCAACGTGACGGCCGGCCTCTCGGGGCCTGCCATCCGGCCCTTGGCCGTTCGGCTGGTCCATCAGGTGGCCGAGAGCGTGGAGATTCCCGTCATCGGCATCGGCGGCATCGCCACCACCCGCGACGCCCTGGAGTTTCTCATTGCCGGAGCCCGGGCGGTCCAACTCGGGACCGCCAACTTTTCGGATCCGTTGGCTGCCCCGAAGGTGATCCAGGGCCTGGAGGACTATTGCCGGAGTCACGGAATTCGGGACATCAACCAGATCTCCGGCTCGTTGCGAACCCGGGAACGGCCGATCCCTTCCGGTGCGGCCGGCGGAGGCGCGTAAGAAATGGGAGTCCACCAGCGCGGAATGAGGCATGGTTTGAGCGTGCTTCTGGCCGGCCTCCACCTGGCCCTGGCGGTTCCGGCGGCCGCCGGACAGTTGTCGCCGACGGATACGACCGAACCGGCGGAGGCCTCGGCCTGCCATGCCTTCGTCGACTACGAGAACATCTGGACCATCGAGCTGATCCGATCGCGAGACGAGAACATCACTCCCATCCTGAACATCGTCACGTTCACCAAAGGAGAGTGGGACCTGAGACCCGATCAGATCCACATCTTCAACCGCAAGGGAAAGGAAGCCCGGATCAAACGCTTCGCCATGGATACGGGCGTTCCCGGCGACGCCTACAAGAGCAACTACCTGAAGGTCCTGGGAAACAGCTTCGTCGGAGTCGACCTGGAGGGCAAGCTCAAGGACTTCCCAACTTCACCCCGTGTCACCATCGACCTGGCCCACTATCGCTTCGAACTCCAGCCTCTGGACTGCCAAGCCTTCGACAACCTGGCCGGCCGGATCAACAAGATCAATTTCAACAGCCCCGACATCCGGGAAGACTTCGACCTGATCAAGATCCCCCACATGGGACGCAGACTGCCCCGGCCCAAGCCTCACGAGTGGTAAGAGGCGGCGATTTCCAATCACCCGGTCTTCGTCGCCAGGTTGTAACACCGGAGTTCGGCGGTTGGGAAGCCGCCGCTCCGCTCCCGCTCCGTTTCGCCGGGCATGGGCCGGTGGGGGAGCATTCGTCTGTCCTGGCGCTTTACCTCGTCCCGATCCGGTCCAACACCTCCCGCGGAGGCACCCAGCCGGTGATTCGGGTCACGTCGGGCCGGTAGGCGATGGTCACGATGAAGACTTGGAGGTCCCGCGCCCGATGGGGCGGCACGTTGACCTGGACCTGGGTGAACCCGTTGCCGAACCAACTCTGGTACCCGTCGACGGGACTCTCCTTCAGAGCGTGTCCGTTCAACCGGACGTCCACCAGGTCAGGCCCGCGGTAGGGGATCCGGAAGCGGAATCCGATGCCATGGCGGATCCGGGCGGGCCTGGCGGTGTCGGTCTGTCCCCTCTTGTCGAGAACGATCATGATTTCCGGGCCCCAGCGGACAAAGGTCTCAACGGCCTCGGCATCGACCGCCGGAAGGTCCCGGAGGTTGGAAAGGAAGACCTCCAGATCGGAATCCAGAATCCCGGAGGCTTCCTTCCCCACCGCAACCAGGTAGCTGTCGCGGCCGTCGGTTTGGGGATAGAGGATGCCTTGCAGGAATCGCTCCTGCTTCTCCCAGAGCTCGATGCGGCTCCTGCGGCGCTCGGAGGCGGTCCGGCCCCAGGCCGTGACGTAGTGCCCGGTGAATGACTTGACCCGGTTCACCGGATAGCCCGGGATGGGCTGGCCCTGCCAGGATCCGTTTCCGATCCGCAGCAGTCCCTTCAACCGGGCGACACCGGCTTCCTCCCAACCCACTTCCAGGACCGTTTGCAGGGTGTGGTAGCGGGCGTATCCATACTGCGCCGTATAGAAACGGGTCCGGCCCAGCCACAACCGCCCGGCCACCGCATCCAGCGCCGGAGCCCAGAATCCCCGCTGGGCATCCGCCTCGGCCCGGTCCGACCCGTAACCCGCCTCGACCCCCGCCTGGATCATGGCGTCGGTGATTCGGGGATCCCAGGGACGCAGCAGAAAATTGGAGTATGCGGATCCCGTGGATTCGAACATGGTCTGCCCCTGATAGCCCCGCCGGTCGCCCAGCTTGTCCGGCGGAATCTGCTGAAGACCGGTGCCATGGATGTCGGCATGGGCCTCCGGGCGGTAGCGGTCGATGACGGAAATCACCGCCCGGATCTCGGGGGCCTCGTCCAGCCGCTTGAACGACAGGTTCTCCAAATCCCAATTGCCGTCGCCTCCCGAATAGGGTCGCATCCCCTGTGACGTGCCGGGACGATCGCTCACGAAAAAGGCATAAGGATTCACGATGGGCATCAGGAGGAGCACCTGCTTGCGGCGGGTTTCCGCAGCCTCGTCGCTGTCGCCGAGGAGCCATTCGGCCAGATGCAGAATGGTGGTGGTGCCGGATCGCTCGGCTCCCCCGTGTAGTGCCGTGATGAGGCACACCTGCTTGTCCTCGTCGGGCACGGACGAATCGGTGATCTTGAGCAGAAAGATGGGCATCTTCTCCACCGACTCGCCCACCCGTTCCACCTGGAGGATCCCGGTGCGGCGCTCGGACCAGTAGTCCAATGTCGCCTCGTACTCCTGAAGGGTGATGCGATGCATTTTCTCCTTCCAGGGCTGGGGCAGTCCGGCCAGCACGCGTTGCAGATCGGATGCCGAACGCTGTCCCGCCGGCGCCCACCCGCCAGCACGCGA
>JAPOYZ010000667.1 GCA_026706325.1 Candidatus Aminicenantota bacterium | reverse complement strand
CTTCCGGGTGGAAGGCGGGGACTGGAAGTCAGGCTCCATCTACCTGTGGGTCGTGAGTGGCGGGGGTTTCATCCTGTTTCACGCAACCGAGCCGTTTCGCGAAGGCAGGCGCACGGACCTGACGAGGACGGACATCAACGGCGTGAGGTTCGCCGAGGAGCTGATCGGAGGCGCGCGGAGCGAGGGCCGGAAGTTCCTGGAGTACTACTACAACGACCCCACCATCGAGGGAGACGAGGACACCGGTTCCCCGAAGCTGGGTTACGCGGTAAGCTTCCCGGTGCCCAACTCGCAGCAGAAGGCCGTCATCGGCTCCGGCATCTATCTGGGAAATCAGGTCGCGCTGGACTTCGCCCATTTCGGCAACGGGTCCGCCATCAGTTCCGATGTCGTGCTGGTGAATCTGGCCGCAACCCCGATCCGGCCCTTGGTCTACTTTTACGACAAGACGGGAGGCCTCATCGATCCGGGAGCGGTGGTGGACGTCGGCGGAAACCTGGACGCCACGGAATACGGGGCAATCACGCTCCAGTCCGAATTGGAGCCCTTGGGAGAAGTCACGATTTCGACCAACGGCCGGGGAGAGACCGTGACCGGCTCGGTGAAAGTGATCTCCGACGGTCCCGCCAGTCCCATCGGCGGGGTCTTGCGCTTTGACATTCCCGGCGTCGGCGTGGCCGGGGTCGGAGCCGGTCGGCCGGTCCGAGACGCCCTCTTCCCGGCGCGCCGCCAAGACGGAGGCATCGACACCGGGGTGGCGCTCCGGAACCTGAGCGAGTCCGAGTTGACCTTGACCTGTCATCTGATGATGGGGGGCGAGGTGGTGGAGGAGAAGGAAGTCCCGCTGCCGGGCAACGGTCAGGACGCCATGTTCATCAGTGAGATGTTCGAATACGATACGTCCAACTTCACGGGATCGGTGCGCTGTGTGGCGCCGGGAATCACGCAGAGGTTCACGGGGGTCGCGGTGGAATTGGATTCCATGAACGGTATCTTCACCACGCTGCCGATGATTCCCCTGGACGCCGATATGCCTTCCGAGGAGGCCATGGCGGTTACGGTCGACATCTTCGCCACAGATTCAGGCACGATGCTTGGCTCCGTTCTGGTTGAGGACACGGTCAACGGCGCCCGCTTCGCCCCTAATCTGACCGGTCTCACCGCAGGCGAGCACGGCTTCCACGTTCATGTGAATCCGGACTGCGGAATGGCGGGGCAAAATGCGGGCGGACATTACGACCCCGAGAATACGGGGCGTCATGAAGGACCCAATGGGAACGGACATCTTGGAGACCTGCCGAGACTGACGGTCGCTGAGGACGGTACCGCGACCGTTCCGGTAATCGCACGGCGGCTAGAAGTAAGCGATCTCGCGAGCCGTTCTCTGATGGTGCACGCTGGCGGCGACAATTACTCGGACATGCCGGCGCCCCTTGGCGGCGGCGGCGCGCGGGTGGCGTGCGGGGTCATACTTGCCACAGGGAACTAAGCGGTGTCGTTCGTGTACATGGCGTTGAGGTGGGTGTCATCGATGTAAACGCCGGCTGGAGTCTCGAGCGCCTCCCGTACACTCGATGAAGATCCTCACAGGGCAAGTTCCAGGAGTTGTCCGTGCACCTCCCGGATCCGATCCCGGGTCCGCCCCCGATCCCCGCTGTTGTCGATGACGAAATCGGCGAACCGGACCTTCTCCCCGACGGGCATCTGGGAGTCGATTCTCGCCTGGGCTTCTTCTCTCGTCAGTCCTCCCCGGCCCAGGAGGCGCTCCAACTGCTGCTCGGGGCGGCAGGAGACCACCACCACGCAGTCGTATTTCCGATAGGAGCCGGTCTCCACCATGAGCGCGGCGTCCACCATGGCGAGGGCCGGTTCCGATGCAGCTTCCCGTTGCAACCGGGACAACCGGCGGTCCAGTTCCTGGTGTATTCGCGGGTGCACGATACCGTTCAACCGCTGCCGCTGGCTCTCGTTCCCGAAGACGGCGGCGCCCAGCTTCGTGCGATCGATGGCGGAGTCGTCTCCCAGGATCCCGGCCCCGAAGTGTTCCACAACGTCCCGGTAGGCCGGCTCGCCGGGAAGGATGACCTGATGGGCCACCTCGTCGGCATCGATGCAGCGGACTCCCAACTGGCGGAACTCGTTCAGGACAAAGCTCTTGCCGCAGGCGATCCCACCCGTGAGTCCGATCTTGAGCACGGGAAGATGATAGCAGCCTGGAGGACGCCACTCTTTTTTTGCAACCGGACACACTGAAATGCCGTCTAGTACACTACGGACAAGGAAAGGGGGGCGACTGGATTCGACGGGAGTAGTTGAGGTCGTAGATGCATGTCGAGGTGCCACCACCTCGTAAAACCGTGGCAAAAAACAACAAGTGCCAACGATGAGTTCGCACTCGCCGCGTAATTGACGCGGCCGTTCCGGCCTTCAGGCCCGCAGGGAGGTTCGGGGCGTCATTTCAGCGGGCTTGCCGGTTCCTTGCCCCTCCCTCGGCGGGGGACCGAGACCTCAATGAGGGACGATCCGGCTGGCGGCTTTTCCAGTTTCCATGCCACCTGGATCGAATCGGGAAACTGGGTTCGATTCCCACCGCCTCCACCATTTTTCCAAAAACAACTGGATGAAGAGGGGGACGGTCGCCATTTCTTTCTCCCGGGCGGGAAGCCGATCAAAACTCAAGCCAGCCTTGATTCAACGCCAGCACAAGCAACCCTGCTGCCGGTGAGATGACGGCCAAGGCCAATCCGCAAATCCACAGCCACGAGGTGGTGAATGGTCCGGGTCGGATTCGCTCGTCCACGGCACGGTACCTCAAATAAAGCGTTCCC
>JAPOYZ010000645.1 GCA_026706325.1 Candidatus Aminicenantota bacterium | reverse complement strand
TGACGGCCCGAAAAGCATCCGGAGCCTGGCAGGGGGTCTACGCGCTGGTCCGGAGGATTCCGGCAGGCAAGGTCATGAACTACGGGCAGATCGCGCGCCTGCAGGAGCAGCCCCTGTCGGCGCGCGCCGTGGGCTGGGCCATGCACTCCTGCCCTCCCGGTTATCCGTGGCACCGGGTGGTCAGCGCAACGGGCGAGTGTTCCACCGATCGGCTCGCCTCTCACCCCACGGGTCTCCAGCGGGCTCTGCTGGAGGCCGAGGGCGTCCGCTTCGGACCATCGGGGCGGGTGGATATGAAGCGGTTCCGATGGAACCCGGATGAGGAGGATTGAGGGACGCGGCAGTAGGGGCGCCCACGAGAGAGGGCGCCCCTACTGCCGCGGGTAGAGGGTTCAGATTCGGACCCGAGCCCAGTGGACGCTGAGGCAGCGCTCATTGTCACCGGCGTAGTAGGCAAGCAGAAGCAGGTCGTCTTCCAGCAGGCTGGCTGCGGGATGGCCGAAGGTCCACCTCACCATGTCGTCCCAGAATTCGCTCAGATCCTCGCGGTCGCCCATACCCGGCTCTCCGGGTCCCCCGGAGGCGTAGACCACCAGTTCCTCAGACAGGTCCCAGGTTCTGCCCTCGTCCGGCGACATGACCAAACGCAGGCTGCCCGGGGGATGGCGGTGTACGTAGAAAAGCCCCAGCCGGCCGTCGGGCAATGGAACCGGGACGGCGATCTGCCCCCGGATCCCCGTGGAGAAAGGGGCCTCCCAAGTCAGAGTCTCCGCGTCTCCCCAGGACAAGTGGATTTCCAGGTCCCTCCGTGAGAGGCGGTCGTAGGTCCAGAAGGCGGCCACCGGACGTCCCGTCCGCGGGCAGACCGCTTGGCGCTGGTCGTAGAAGAAAAGCCGGTCCGCTGGATCTCTGGCCACGTCGATGACCTGATTGAAGATCCCTTCCTCTTCCGCCAGCAGGGCATGGGCCGAGTGGAGGCTGGGGCCCCCCTCCCGTTCCGGTTCCTGCCGTTCGAACGGCACCAGCCAACCGCGGCCCGGAACCCGGATCGGACTTCCGGCCAGTACAGGGTAGTTCCACGGCGAGGTGTCCAGGACCTCGTAGCCGGACCAGGTGGCGCCTCCATCCGTGGAACGCGCCTGAACGATGCGGCAGGGCGCCACGTGATCGCCCCCGCTGTCATACAGAGGCCGCCCGCCGGACCGGTGAAGCCAGGTGAGAAATGCCAGCAGACTGCCGTCGGACAGAGGAATGACCTCGGCCGACCGCACCTCTCCCGGAACGCCGGTGAAGCCGGGCCGGAAGCTGTCGGAGACGATCTGCCAATGGCGGCCTCCGTCGGCACTGGAGGCTATCAGGCAGTTGCCGTCCGCCGACTCCTTGTCGCTCCCCCGGCGGAAGGTGGCCAGCACTCGTCCGCCGGGCAGCCGGCACAAGGAAGTGAAACAATGGGACCTCTTGCCTCCCGGCATACTTTCGGCATCGACGATGGTGCCCCTCTCCACGATTTCCATGACGATCCCCGTGCCCGTCACCCGGCGACGCGGTAGATTCGCGCCGCGTTCCCTCCCAGGACCAGACTGCGGTCCTCGTCGGTCATGAACTCGGTGTGATGCCGGATGGTGTCGATGCACTGCTTGTAGGTGCAGGCTCGCCCCGCCCAGGGCATGTCGGCTCCCCAGACCATCACCCGGGCCCCGAAGCGCTCGTAGATTCTCCGGATCATCTCCTTGTGCCGCGGGTAGGGGAATTCGGAATCTTTCGCTCCCCAGACCGCCTCGTTCTCCCAGGCCAGGACGTATCCGAACTCCAGGTGGAAGTTTCCCAGCTTGAAGAGCTCGAAGAACTCCGTCGGGTTGTCCACGTGGTTGGGATCGGAGGGAGGCAGCACGTTGCTGCCCTGGTGAGCGTTCACCACCTGCAGCTCCGGGAACCGGCGGCAGACGTTTTCGATCTCTCCGATCTCTCTCAGGTAGTCCGTCTTGGAGTTGAAGCCGGTGTCCAGGAACACCGGGATCTGCAACCGGACGCAGGCCTTCCAGAGGGCGTCGGCGCGGGGGTCGTCCCGGGGTTGCCCCTTGGGCATGTGGGAGCAGAGCCCCCGGTATCCCAACCCTTCGACGGCTCGTTGCAAGGTGTCCAACTCGCCCGCCAAATGCCGGTCGTCCTTGGTCAGGTCGTAGTCGATGTCGGTGGTTCCGATGAAACGGTCGGGCCAGCGGCGAATGCAGTCGGCGTAGTAGACTTCCCGGCCCCACACCTTGGCCATGTATCCGGTCTGGATCACTCCCATGTCCACGCCCACGATATCCATGTGGGCCAACATCTGCTCGGGCTCATGGATGGGGTCGGCCATGGTTTGGGGCCCACGGCGGATCCAGCAGTCCTCACCATGTTTCCGCCATATCCAGATGCCGTATTTGCCCTGTGTGAACCCGACCTCCTCGTCCGGTTCCGGGATGTACCTGGGATCGGTGTGGCTGGCGACGAACCTCCCCCAGAGGCTCCGGACGGCGCCCTGCATGATGCGATTGTGAGTATTCGGATCGTCGTAACCGAGGGCTCCGGTCTGGTCGGGAAAGACGTGCACGTGATGGTCGATGACCAGGGAGCGCGTGGGAGTTTCGGGGGCGCAGCCCGATGCCGTCCAGCTTCCGGAGAGTCCGGGGACGGCCAGAGCCGCGGATCCGGTCAGAAAACGGCGTCGATCCAGGTTCGGGTTCATGTCGGCAGCTCCTTTTTTTCTTGAATTTCAGATATCTTGTGCCCTCGCGGAACGTGACCTATCATGATGGACGTTCGCCCGCCAGCCAGCGTGCCGGGCATGGGAA
>JAPOYZ010000587.1 GCA_026706325.1 Candidatus Aminicenantota bacterium | reverse complement strand
GAGCCGCCCGACATCGACCTGGACATCGAGCACAACCGCCGGGAAGAGGTGATCCAGCACGTGTACCGGAAATACGGGCGGGACCGCGCCGCCATGGTCTCCAACGTGGTCCGTTACCGCTGCCGGTCCGCCATCCGGGAGGTGGGGAAGGTGCTGGGGATCTCGGCCACCAGCCTGGACCGCCTGGCCAAGCTGGTCTCCCACGAGCGCTGGGGCGAGGAACTGGTGGGACAGGCCGGACTCGACTCCCGGAGCCCGGCCCTGGGCCACCTGGTGGATCTGGTGCAGGAGATTCAGGATTTCCCCCGCCATCTCTCCATCCATCCCGGCGGTTTCCTGTTGGGCCACCGGCCCGTCCACGACCTGGTGCCCATCGAGAACGCCTCCATGGAGGGCCGGACCGTCATCCAGTGGGACAAGGAGGACGTGGAGCAGGCGGGCCTGTTCAAGGTGGACCTGCTGGGGCTGGGCGCCCTCACCCACCTGCATCTCTGCTTCGATCTCCTGCGCCGGCACCGCCGCCGGAACCTCTCGCTGACCACCCTCCCCAAGGAGGACGCGGCCACCTTCGACCTGATCTGCCGCGCCGATACGGTGGGGGTGTTCCAGATCGAGAGCCGGGCCCAGATGGCCATGCTGGGCCGCCTCAAGCCGCGCAGCTACTACGACCTGGTGATCGAGATCAGCATCGTCCGTCCCGGACCGATCACGGGAGGCATGGTGCATCCCTACCTGCGGCGGCGCAAAGGGGAGGAAGCGGTGGAATATCCCCACCCCTGTCTCGTTCCCGTCCTGAAGAAGACCCTGGGGGTCCCCCTGTTCCAGGAGCAGGTGATGCAACTGGCCATGGTGGCCGCCGACTACACGCCGGGCGAGGCCGACCAGTTGCGGCGGGACATGGCGGCCTGGCGGCGTTCGGGACGGATCGAGCGGCACCACCGGAGACTGGTGGACCGCATGGTGAAGAAGGGCATCCGGGAGGAGTTCGCCGAACGCGTCTTTCAGCAGATCCGCGGATTCGGAGAATACGGCTTCCCCGAGAGCCATGCCGCCAGCTTTGCCCATATCGCCTACGCCACCTCCTATCTCAAGTGCCACTATCCGGCGGAGTTCACCTGCGCCCTGCTGAACGCCCAACCCATGGGCTTCTACTCTCCCTCCACCATCGTCAACGACGCCCGGATCCATGGGATCGAGATCCGGCCCGTCAGCATTCTCGAAAGCCGCTGGGACTGCACCCTGGTCCCGAGTCGGGAAACTCCCCGGCAGTCCTCCAGGTTCGCGGTCCGCATGGGGTTGCGCTACGTCAAAGGGATGGGGGAAAGGGACTGGGACAGGTTGGACGAAGCCGCCCGGCAATCCCCCTTCGGCGATCTCCCGGACGTCGTCCGGCGGAGCGGGCTCCGCCAGGAGAAGCTGGAGACCCTGGCCGAGGCCGGCGCCTTCGAATGCTTCGGCCTGGACCGCCGGAGCGCCCTCTGGCAGATTCAGGGCCTCGCTGGCCGGCGGCCGCCCCCGTTGCTGTTGAGCGACCGCGCTCCATCTCCTGCCTTCCCCCCTCTGAGCCGGCTGGAGAGCATCGTCTGGGACCATCGGGTCACCAGCCACAGCTCCCAGGCCCATCTCCTGAAACCGTTGCGGCCCGTGCTGGCCGCCTGGGGTTTGCCCACCGCCTGCCGGCTCAATCGGATGCCGGATGGACGCCGGGTCCACTATGCGGGCATGGTCATCTGCCGCCAGCGGCCGGGCACCGCCCGAGGCGTCACCTTCATGACCCTGGAGGACGAGACGGGATTCGTGAACCTGGTCATCTGGCAACAGACCTTCCAGCGCTACTCCGTCCTGGCCAAGACCCTCTCCTGCATGGGGGTCACCGGCAACCTCCAGGTGGCGGAGGGAATCACCCACCTGGTGGTCGACAAGATCTGGAGACCCAAGCTGAACAATGCCTCAATCCGCCTCAAAAGCCGCGACTTCCAATAGGCGGCGGTTTCCCAACCGACGACCTCCTGATCCGCATTAGAAATGAGAAAAGATGGATCGTTGACTAGCGGCTCCAATCCTCCGGATCCGGTAGCCCGCGACTCGTCAACACCTCCAGCCCCTCGTCGAGCACCAACGCGGACGTCGCGGTGTCTCGGGCCAGGATCGCACTCGGCCGCTCCCGCAGGATGCCCCGAATCTGCCCGGTCCGTGGGTTGCGCAGGATGGTCACCGGTCGGTCGGTTCCCTCGTCCAGCGTCACTGATCCCCCGGGTCCGGAAAGCGTGATGCTGGCCAGTTCGTCGGCCCACCCCGGGTGCAGGGGCAACGTGAAGGCGAAGGACGATCTCCCGTACCCATCAGCCACCTCTCGCATCTCGAACGCCACCGAAAACAGCTCGTCTCCGGCAGCGGTTTGTCCGACGATCTCGTGGTCGCCGGTGGCTCGCGGCAGCGAGGGCGGGGCATCGACCACGAACGCCGGCTCCAGGAACGGAACTCCTCCGGCGTCCTCGCCTCCCCACAGCAGGAGGGATCTCTCGGAGGTCGCGACCAAAGCCGAAAATTCTACTCTGCCGCGGCCGGCCGTGCGCGAGCGGTACCGAAGCGCCTTGATGAAATGGTAATCACTGATCCACTGAGGCCCGCAATAGGACATCAGATCGAAGTCAGTCGGCGGCACAAGTTCGTCAACCTGGAGGTCGTACCCCCACGCGCCGATGGACCCGTCAGGCTGGGGAAACGACCGGTCCACGTCGTCGGGGTCGCCGCACGGAGCGTGCTGGAGATTCAGGTTGTGCCCGAGCTCGTGCGCTATGGTCAGCCCTTCAGGTACGGAGACACTGGACTTGCCAGGCAGG
>JAPOYZ010000566.1 GCA_026706325.1 Candidatus Aminicenantota bacterium | reverse complement strand
TCCACACCGTGGTCGAACCGCTCTATCACGCCTCCGGTCCCGGGCAGCCGTACAGCCCTCTGTGGAACGTCCTGAATCCCTTGATGGCCGCAGCCATCGCCCTGGCCCTGATATTCGGCTATCTCCGCAAGCAGGAGGTGGACGGGGAAGGGGGAAGCGCCGGGGTGACCCGGGAATTCGTCGCCGCCAACGCCCACTTCTACGGGTTCCTGTTCGTCGGCATACTTTTCTTCTGGAACTGGTTCAACCTGCTGATGCCGGCGTTCACCGCGCTGGGTGACGACACGGTCACCCTGGTTTGGATACTCATCGAAGCCACCCTGCCGCTGCTGCTGGGTGCAATGGGGGTTTCCCTGTTGCGCGGTGGGCGCGGCGAATAGCCCGCGGCGAACAGCCTGAAAGGATAAAAGGAAGTTGATGGTGAAAAACCGGGAAAATTCAAACCGCGTTGGACCGAATTTGTCGGTGATAGTGGACCTGCCCTGGGGACCGGGTCCCTCGGGCGGTCGGTCGACGGGACGCAGGTCCTTTGTCCCGGCGGGTTGATCTCTTCTAATCTTTTAGGAATACCATAACACCGACAGGTGCATCAATCGGAAATCCCGGCAAAGGATTACCATGGCGAAGCGTTTGACAGCAGTAATCATGCTGGGGGTCGCGAGCCTCCTTCCCTTCTCGCATCCCGCCGCGGCGACCACCGCCGGCGAGGTGGTGGACCGGGAAACCCTGGAGGCTTTCGTGCGGGCGGCCAAGGCCCGCCTGGACAGCGCCGCCACTCTTCTCGAGTACCAGGCGGCCCTGCAGGACTTCCGCACCGACGAAGCCTGGAAGCAGGGCTCCATCTACCTCTTCATCTTCGACGCCGACGGAGTTTTCATCTTTCACGGAGACGACCCAGGCCTCGAGGGCCGGAACCTGATCGACCTCGAGGACGCCGATGGCGTCAGGATCGTCCGGGACCTGATTGCCGCCGCCGCCGGAGGGGGAGGTTTCGTCGAATATCTCTGGCCCGATCCTGTGGTCGCAGGGGACGAGGAAACCGGTTCGCCGAAAGTGAGCTACGCCCTGCCCTATTCCGCTCTCAACCGGGACTTCGTCATAGGCTCGGGGATTTTTCCGGGATCCGTTGGCGTGGAGGCTCCCCCAGGCGAGCCCGCAACACCCCGGGACTCGGTGATAACCGCCGCCGGAGTGGTGGACGGCGAGACCCTGCGGGCCTTCGTGGAAGGCGCCAAAGCACGTATAGAGGAAATTGACGAGTCGGGGGAACTGCTGTCGCCGTTTCTCTCCACTCTCAGGGAAGAAGGAGACTGGAAGCACGGGAACACCTTCCTCATTCTCATGAGCGAAGAAGGGATCGTCCTGCTTCACGCGGACGACGAGAATGCGGGGGACAAGAACCTCCATGCGCTCGAAGACGATCGCGGGAACACGGTCGTGCAGGACCTCATCGCGGCCTCGGACACAGGCGGCCAGGTCGAGTATTTCTGGGACGACCCGGCGCAGGAAGGAGACGAGGATACTGCCAAGATCGCCTATGCTACCCAGTTCTCCGGCCGGACATACGGCAACACCGTCGTTCTCATTGGAGGGTATTACCAGGATGTGTCGCATGTCCCGCCGCCGGTGTACGACCTCTCACTCATCCCGAGTCCCGAGGTGACGGCCGCCGAGGTTGCCGATCTCGAAAGCCTCGCGGCTTTTGTAACGGTAGCGCTGCAGGCCTATGTCACCGCATTGCGGGAACATGGCGTCGAGCGCTACAGGGACATCCTGAACGTCTTCAGGGCGGAAGAAGGAGATTGGCGGCATGGTTCGATCTACCTCTTCATCTTTACCACCAACGGATACGTAATCTTTCATGGAGCGGATCGGACCCAGGAAGCCCGGAGCGTGCTCGACGCCGAGGACATCAACGGGGTCAAGGTCGTCCAGGAACTCATCGAGGCAGCCAGGGCAGGGGGCGGCTACGTCCAGTACAACCTCGATGATCCGTCAGTAGCAGGAGACGAAGACACCGGTTCCCCCAAGATCAGTTACGCCAAGTCCTTTACCACGAGGAATGGCCGGGAGATTGTTGTCGGCGCCGGGATTTACGGGCTCCCTGCCCTGGGTGAGACTGTCCGGACGGAAGTGGACGCCACGGTCCTGGGCGACCCGGTCGAAGGCCTGACCGTCGAATTTTCCCGGGCCATCGCCGGGCGCACACGCGCCTACGCCTGGAAAGCCGTCACCGACACGGCTGGCAAGGCCTCCCTGACCATCTCCGGCTCGAGGCGCTCCCACGTCGGCGGTTTCTACGAAGCCCGCGCGCGAACGGCCGACGGCGGCATCGTCGGGCAGTGGCACAGCATCCCCCTCAACCGCGGCATGCGCCAGGTTCTGGAGCTGCCCCTCGGAGGGGACGCGAGGGTGGTGTCCAGCGAACGGCTGGACGCCGCCAAACAGGTCGCCGAACCGGGGCAGCCGCCTGCCGTCGGCCTGGAACCGAATGCACCCAATCCCTTCAACAGCAGCACCCGGATTCCCTACCGCCTGCAATCCCCCGGACCCGTGCGCCTGGTGATCTACAACGCGCTGGGCCAGCCGGTGCGCACGCTGGTGGAGGAGTCTCAGCCGGCAGGGGCGCACCTCGTCCACTGGGACGCCCGCGACCGGCAGGGCTCGGCGGTTGCCGCCGGGGTGTACTTCGCCCGCCTGCATTATCCCGGAGGGGTGCAGACCCGGCGGATGCTCTACCTCAAGTAGCCCGGAGCCCCGGAGCTTGGCCCGTCGCATCCGGGCGGGCCTGGCTGGGGGCTAACGGCGGGCGCTCTCCGGATGTTCGTCAACGCACACGCAGTCCGAACTGAAACAG
>JAPOYZ010000577.1 GCA_026706325.1 Candidatus Aminicenantota bacterium | reverse complement strand
TCGGGCCTCCGTCACGAGAGCCGCGGCCAGCGTCCTCCACTGACGCCGGACACGGCCCCAATCCTGATCCCCCGGCTCCTCGCCGCCGACCAAACGACGCTCGCAGTCGATCTCCTCGAGAACACCGCCAACGGCCTTTTGGAGATCCTTGAAGAGTGGATCGAGTGCCGCCTCACGGCGCCAGACCAGCTCACTGAGAGCGCCAAGACGCTCGGGGCCGCCTGCAAGGTGCGGCAACGCTGCAAGGATCAGGGGCTGCCAGTGATCCGAGTTTGCCCGAATATCAAGCGCCGCCCCGAAAGGCATGACTAGCCAGGATGGATAGCACTCCCGGTTGTGACGCCAGATATGCAGAGCGTCTCTGATTTTCTCCAGGTACGCAGGTTCGTGCGGCTTGCCTGGTGCTTGATCCCATGATTCCTCCATGGGACGGCGGATTGAAACCGACTGAACAGGACTGAGTTCTGCCGGCACGCACGGACGGCCGGGTGCGACATGGCTGGGCCAGTCTTCCGCTGCATAGGGCCGGCCATGCTCCAAGGACAAAAGGACCCACTCCATCGCCTTCGCGTGCCTTAGAGGCTCGGACCAGTTCTCAGCTTGGGGGTGCCGGGCAAGGTCGATCGGTACGACGTTTTTCTCCCTCAATTCTTTCCGGCGAGACTTGCTTAAACGGAGCCAGCCAGCCAGATAGATTCTCGGGGCGGAGGCACCGAGGTTCTTCCGCACCCATTTCAGCCACTGCCGGAAGTTCGGATCCTCGCCCGAGAAACCGAGCAACAGGAACACGGTCTCCATCATTGCCTGCTGCACGGTGTTGACGAACGAGGCGTAACGCTTCCGATAGCGCCTATAGTCCTTCTTGGTGGCGATGAGCGGGAAGGTCCCAGGAATGGATCCATGCAGCTTTACGATTCGGGGCGACGGGCAAACCGGCAGATGATTCTTCGACGTCACCAAGGTGTACGCCCGCTCTGGTACCGGAAGACACTGCTCCAACAGGGTGTCCCAGTTGGTCGTAAAGACATCACTCCACGGCAGTTCCAACAGTCTTTGGTGGAGCTTGCCCGGGCTGAAATCCTCGTCGCGCACCGACTCCATGAGGAACTGGTGTAGGCGCGTCCGTCCAAAGGAATCCTTGTACTTCTGTGCAAGGTCTAACACACGGTCAGCCGCTGGTTCATGCCGTGTATGCTCGCCCTTTTGGTTGTCCCGTGTGAGGCTCTTGGCCAGTGCCCTCGCCAGATCGTCCCACAAGGGGATATCCGGGGCGTCGGGCCGGTTCGTTCTGGCATTGCGGGAGAATCCGCTCCCGATCATCACCGACGCCTGACTCGGACGACGCCAGAGCGCATCGCGAACATGGTTGAGGAAGAGTGTGTCGGGGAATTCGTCGTTTCGCTGGTCCGTCATCCTGCGCCCTCCGTTGGCAGCCTCATGCATTATCCTGAGGGCCGAAACTCTGCAGGGCACTGCCCGCCGAACGGTTTGGTGGATCGAACGGGATCGGCCAGGGCAGCCAGAAGCCCAAGTCCTGCTGTTCTCAAAACTTTGCCCATCTACACGGCCACTCTCGTCTCCACATCCCCCGCGGCCAGGGCGTTCATGTAGGCCAGGATCAGCTCCTGGGTTCGATAGCGGCCGAAGGCGGCCTCGTCCTCCTTGCGGACGATGGGGAAGGTGTCGAGGACGTACCCCGCGTCCTCCCGAGTAAGGCCGTAGAGGTGGAAGTAGAGGGCGTCGAGACGTGCGCGGAGGTGGCGGCGTTCCTCTTCGTCCCATGGGAAGGGCGGTCCGTCGTGGCCGAGGTCGCGGGCGAAGGGGGACATGTCGTGGGCGGTGTACGTGAGACGGAGGACGTGGTCACGGACGAGATCGCCGGCGGTGGTCGCACCGAAGGGGCGGTCGTAGTCGGCGGGAGCGATGACGGGGAACTGCTCGACGATGTACCAGTTGAGAGTTGTGCCATGGATCTTCTGCCTTGCAACAAAATCCAGACAAAAGGCATTGAGATTCGCCATCAGCATTTCCTGGGCAATTGGTCGACCTTGCTGGACAAGGAGCGGGACTTTGTTTCCATAGCCGGCCCAGGGAACCATGGAGGCGATTACCGTTCTCGCATCGGTCGGACGAGCGATTTCTCGAAACGCCAAGCTGTAAATGCCTTGGGGCAAGGTCCCCTCGACGTCAGCGGCCGGCACCCAGAACTGGGCCTGGGGCAGGAAACCGGGGTCCGCGTGCTGCTCCTCGGTTACCTCCTCGCTGAGATAGGGGTTGTGCGTACTCGCCGGGTTGATCCGAACCGAGTTGGCGCGGTGGTCAAACTGCGAGATCATCCGACCTTGGTACAGGGGCAGGTACAGCTCCTTCCTCCTCTTCCAGCGGTTGCCCTGCACCGGGTAGAATCCCTCCGAGTCCAGCTGCTCCGCAGTCCTGAAGCGGTGGGAGTCGTTAGTCATGTGGAACATGGTCGCATATCTCACCGGCCACGCCCGGACCTCCCCGCCCCCGGAGCGGTCCACCAGCACCGGGTGGCACTCGTAGATCCCGCGGGTTATCTCCGCATCGCGCCGCGTCCGGAACACGGGCGCCGTTCCCGTGTTGGGATTCGCCCTGGCGAAGTCGTCCGGGGCCAGCGGAAAGCATCGGTCTTCGTCAGCGATCGTCCGTGTGTCGTGGAGGAAGAAGGCGCATTCGGTGCGGTCGAAGCGCCGCTCCCCGCCGCCGAAGACCAGGGCACAGAACTTGAACGAGGCATGAACATCCTTGAAGAAGATCTTCCTGTTCTCGAAGTCGAAGAGGCCCCCCCCCCCCCCCCCCCCGGGCCCCGCCGTCGCCAAGAGGGCCCCCGCGCTCGC
>JAPOYZ010000155.1 GCA_026706325.1 Candidatus Aminicenantota bacterium | reverse complement strand
TTCACCTGAATCTGCGGGACGCCAACGCCAAGAAGCAGCGGTATGATCTGGACATCTACGTGGGACGCAAGCGGATCCAGAAGAAGCGCCAGTACGCCAACGAACCGGTCTATTTCTTCGTGGACGGAGTCCACAAGCCTTACGAAGTGGTCATCACCCGTATCATCCGAAATCAGGTTGCCGGCTACCTCACGGTCCCAGCCGCCTAGCACCGTCGCATCGGGGGGGACTTTCCTGTCCCCCCCGAATCGGAGGCTGGGAAGCCTCCGTTCCCATCGTTTCGTCATTGATCCACTTTCGATTCCGCCGCGATTGTCCCCAAATCCCTCACACACCCATCACGGCGCGTCCAACCGGCAATTCGCGGCGGCACGCCTCGAGGGTGCCGCTTTTCGTTTGAACGACCGGGTTCCCCCGGAATCCAATTGGAGATCGCGTGGACGAAGAGGCCGATGGCCCCCATCGCGCAAAGAACGGGCAAACCGGCGGCTGCGCGGTTGTGCGCGGAGTCCTCGCCGCGGAGGTCAGTCCGAATCCGAACCGGAGTAGTACCCCTGCCGCGTGCGCGTCACCAGGTCCGGACGATCCCGGATCTCGACCCGGATGGAACGCCACGACCGGTTCCGTTGCGGCTGGGGAACGTTGTAGGCGAGCAGATAGCGTACCCGGAGATCGTCCGCGATCTCCGAGAAGATCGTCGTCAACTCCTGGATCCGCCGCGGCGAGTAAAACCGGGCGCCCGTCTGATCGGCGATGCTGGCAAGCTGCCGGCGCGCCTGGAGGTAGACGTTCCGGTCCTGTTGCTTGATGGAGATGGTCGGACGCCTGCGCTGTGGAATCTTCTGGAGAAGGCCCCCCATCATCCCGCGCGGCCTCGGCCGGATGTTGTTCCGGTGATCCAGGAAGATGGGGTAGATCAAGGAATCCGACTCCCGGATCTCTCCGAACAGTTGTCCGAAAGTGGTGCTGGAGCCCTCGGCGTGGTTTCCGGTGAGCTGATTGTCGATGCCGTCCGTAAAGACCACGATGGCTTGGCGCGCGTGGCCTTCGTCCGAGTACTCGGTCAATGACTCCATGAGGGCGTCGTAAAGCGCTGTCCCGCCGCCGGAGTAGATTCCGTCGATGGCGGTGCGAACCTTCTCGCGATCGCTGGTGAAGGGAAGGATCAGCCAACTGCGGGAATTGAAGGTGGCGACCGCGATCTGGTCGTTGGTCTTGATTTCCCGGGAGAAGTCGGCCGAGGCTCGCTGGAGCAGGTCCAAATGGGGCCGCGTGCTTCCGCTCACGTCCAGCAGCAGGAGCACCCGGAACGGAGCCTCGGTGGGTTCGAACTTCTCGACGGTCTGGAGCACGTCGTCCTCGTAGACCAGGAAGTCGTCCCGCGTCAGGTTCGAGACGCTCCGGTTGTTCCGCGGATCCCGAACGGAGACGTTCAGGTAGACCCAGTTCACCAGGACTCTGAGAGTGTATCCGGGGCCCGGAGCCGTTGCTTGAGTGCTCACCGGATCGCCGGGTTCCGCAGGCTCGTCCGATTCGTCGGAAGGAGGATTCTCCGCAACCGGCGGCGGAACGTCTCGTTCCTGATTCGCCTCCGGCACATGGGAAATGCCTTGGACTCCAGCCGGGGGAAGCAACGGTTGGACCGGCGCGCGGTCAACTCTCTTCGGCGGTGTTCGAGAGCCGTCGGGCCGGAAGATCTTGCAGAGCACGTTGCCGCTGAGGCTGCTGGCGTAGAGCAGCGGCCCCCCGACCCCGAGGTTCCTCTGCAGGGACCCGTTCTGTAATTCAAGTTCCCCGTTCCAGGAGAGGGTGCCGCCGGCTCGGATCCATCCACGGAGGTCCAGATCCGGGCTCAACTGGCAGGTGATTTTTCCTCCGAACGATTCCAGACGGATGTCGCCGCGGGGTTGGGTTCCAGTCCGAAAGAGGATGTCGCCGCTCTGGGTGCGAAGAGATACGGAGGAGGTCACGTCCTCCGACGTCAGCAGTCCGGAGAGGGTCCAGGCTTGCACCGGACCTTCCAACCCGTGGAGTTCGATGGCACTATGGGTTCCCCACACCAGGATGCCGAGCGAGCGTGGAGCATGAATCTCCAGGTAGGCGGATTCGGACACGTGATCGTCGAATCGAACCGAGATCTGCGTCTGCTTGGGGCCTTCCCGGGTCTCGAGGACGATCTTGTCCAGACGATTCGGATCGGAAGCCAGCTTCCGAAACCGGAGCTTGACCCGGTCGCCGTCCCAACCCCGGATAAACGTTCGCCCGAAGTCGTTGTGGACCTGGAGCGTTCCAGCCGGCGCCACCGACAACAGTTGCTCCCCGGTGGATTCGGATGCCCGGGCGGCGGGGGACAGGAACAGGGCGACGATGAGGAGTGGAATTGAAGCCCCTGAGATTCGTTTCAACCTTTCGTCTTCCTGATTTCATCTATCTAGACGAGGGGGCCGCGTATTGGGTTCAGCGGCAGCGAGAATTGGTGACCGGTTAGAATCCCGGATCGTGGAGTGTTGGCATATGTGGAAGAAGCCGGGAACGTTTCTGGGACTGATGGTCTGGATCCTCTCAGCAGGTTCCGTGGCTGCAGAGGGGTCCCGGTATTTTCTCTATCTGTCCGATCAACGTGTCGTGACGGTGGAATTGCTGGACCCCGCGATGGCGATCCTGAATTTCATCAACCTGGGGGACAGCTTCGAAGCGGTGCGCGCTTACGAGTTGGTGCTGGTGGACGCGGAGGGCCAAACCGGCCAGGGACACCTGATCGTCCGGGAGGATCCCCCCAGCCCGAGAGAGGTCTACCAGGTGAGCGGCCTGATCAAGCCCCACTCCTTTCTGGGATACAACATCGCGGGGCGGTATCACTTC
>JAPOYZ010000351.1 GCA_026706325.1 Candidatus Aminicenantota bacterium | reverse complement strand
GGGTCATTTGGCAGAACCGGAATATATGAGAAGTCCTCTCGGTTGCACTTATCTGCAGCGGGACGCCGCGACTTTCGCACCGGCGGAGCCGGTCGACCTGGTCGTCGCCACGTACCTCCTGAACTACGCCCGCACTCGGGAGCGGCTCCTCCGCTTCTGCCAGGTCTGCCACAACGCGCTACGGCCAGGAGGTCGTTTCGTCGGCGTGAACGACAACGTCCGGAATCCGCCCGTGGAGTCCGTTTCCTTGCAAAAATACGGCCTGGAGAAATCCTGCCCGCCCCGGCCGAAGGAAGGGGACGTCATTCTGTACGCCATCACCAACCGGGACGGGAAGCGATTCGAGTTCGAGAACTACTACCTCGAACCGCGCACCTACGAGCAGGCCTTCCGCGACGCCGGATTCCGGGGTTTTCGATGGGTGGAGCTGTCGCTGCACCCGTCCCAGCAAGGCAATCCCTTCTGGAACGATTTCATGGCCTCCCCGCCCATCACCGCCTTCACCGCGTCAAGACCGGTGTGAAACCCTCCCCGCCGCGCCGTCAGGTCCCGACATAGAGGGCGTAGACGCGGATTCCAGCCACCTTCTCTCCCTCGAAGCTCACCTTGATCTTGAAGGGTTTCTCCGGTCCCGGAATCCCGTTCCCTTCCGGCCAGGAGACCGGGACCCGCAACCCCGATTCCGTCAACAAGGCGGCCCCCTCGCCCGAATAACCGGCCAGCGGCCGCTCCAACGCGTCATAGAGTTCCAGCCGAAGCGTAGCGTCTTCGGAAACTCCCTCGGCATTGACCCACAGCGTCGCTTCGCCGCGGACCTCGACGGCGGCCGTCATGAAGGCCGCCGGAATCGAGTCGTCCCGCACCGAGAAGGAGCCCAGGCGGTCCCGCTCCAGCGTGGCCAGACCCACGCCGCCCCGGGGCTCCAGCGACCCCGGGTCCCAGGCGCCGTACCAGATCAAGGTCTCCTCCCCCACGTTCTCGAACCCCTGGCCCTGGATCAGGCCGCCCTGGTCCCACTCGTGGTCCTCCCCCCGCCGGATGAAGATGAAATCGGTGAGGGGCTCCCGGAAATGGACGCCGTCGTTGCTGACGACGAAACCCAGGTCCACGGTCCTGCCACGCCAATCGGGCGAGCCGTGCCAGACTCCGTAGAGCCCCAGCAGCACATTGCCCCGGTTCCAGACGCTGATCCCTTCGTGAGACTCTTCCCCGGAGCCGCTGGGGACTTTCTTGTGCTGTCCCTCCCGGGAAAAGGAGAGGGTCCCGGTGTGTTCCCACCGGACGAAATCCGGTGAGCGGTAGGTGCCCACCGACCGGCCCCAGGAGTCGACCGCATAGACCGGCCGGGCTCCCTGGCCCGATGCGTGAAACAGTCCGCCCCACTTGTAGAGTCCCCCGGCGGCCTCGAAGTGGTCGGTGGGGATGACCGTGCTCTCCTTGGGCAGCAGTCCGTTCTCGGGTGTCCCGGGAATGGCCAGACGCCAGCGCAGGCCGTCGCCGCTCACCGCAGGGGCCAGGGTCCCGAGCCCCTTCTTCCCCTCCTCGTGCCACCAGGTGTGCAGCGACATCTTGAACTGGCGGGAGGGATCGGGGTCTTCGGGGTCGTGGATCACCTTCAGGTTGATGACTCCCAGCGGCGCCGGCTCCATCAGCACCAGGTTGTTGTCCCGGCTGCCGTCGTATTCCTCCAGTCCCAGCGCGGGGCGCGTCCAGTGAATTCCATCGGTGCTCTCGGCGTAGGCGGCGCGCCACTTCAAGGGGATGACGTCCACCCGGGGAGTCCACATCATGTCCTCCTCCACAACCGTGAAGGGATCGCGGCCGATGGCCACGTACCAGAGCTTGAACTTCCCCTCGTGGCGAACCACGGAGCCGTAGAACTGGACCCCGAACTCGTCCGGCGCCCCCTCCGGCCCCCGGGGCAGGACCGGATTGCCGGGATGCTTGCGCGGCGGATGCAGCTTCAACCCGACGTTCTGGGTGAAGGGAATCGAATGGCTGTCGAAGGGGAAGAGCGAAGCCTCCGCAACGGTCGGCCGGGTTCCCACCAGCACCGTCACCTCGTCCGGGCGATCGCCGGTGGGCGCTCCCGGCTGGCATGCGCCGCCCAGCACTAACCCGAGCAGCGGAATCATCCTCAACGAAAATGCCAGCTTCATTTGTCCGATCTCTCTTCCTTGGCCAGGAGGGGGGACATTCCTGTCCCCCTGTCTTCTCTTTTGCGGTCAGGAAGCGTACAGGGGGGGACTGCCGTCCCCACCACGGAAATTATCTCTTAAGTATCTGATAATAAAGGATTTATGATCTATTCTCCCGAGCGGGTTACGGCATTGCATCCCACCTTCTAAACGGGATTCCATGCGACCCTATTGGAGGTCCGTGGACGTAAGCGTTCGGTCAAGCCGTGGCAGAACGGGCGGGACGGCTGTGACTGAACTCAAAGATGCGGGGCGATCCCGTTGCGCATCTGCCGCTCCACCTCTTCGTCGCTTAGGCGGGCGGAGTAGTGCATGATGCCGTGGATCGGCCCCGGAACTCTCAGCACTACGTTCCTCTGAAGCCATTTCTCGATCTCGTGCGCTGTGCGGCCGACACAGAACACGACATCCGGCCTCACCGCGTTGACCTCCATCTGGAGGATTCCGCTCCACTCACGCGCCGTTCGCCGCTTCTCGTGCATGGAAACTTTGGTCTTCCAGTCGCGCACGATAGCCGCCTGCTTGATGACGTTTGTGATGTAGCAGTGCCAGCCGCCGGGCTCCCAGATTTCACCGTCCTTCAACCCGAGGCCGCACAGCACCGTGCGGAAGCGCTTGTCCCGGCGGTTGGAGGGATTACCCGTCCACTGGGTATCAAAGTCGGGCGGGCC
>JAPOYZ010000173.1 GCA_026706325.1 Candidatus Aminicenantota bacterium | reverse complement strand
AGGAAGCTGCCGTCGTTGTTGTAGAACAGCGGAGGCAGCGACAGGCGCTGGGCCACGGGCTCGGACGGTCCCGCCGACGCGACGCCGGACCCCGCCAGCGTCAGCGCACCCACGTTCCGCTGAAACTCCCTCCGGCTCAGCTTCTTCGCCATGAGGATCCTCCCGTGAGGCCGTTCAACGCAGCCTTCGGGTTCTAGACGGTGTCAGATATTCATCAGGCCGGAATTCGCACGGCCCGGCGGGTGGCCGACGACTCCTTGGCCGCTTCGATGATCTCCAGCATGTGGACGTTGTCCTGAATCGGCGAGGGCGCCGGGGCCCCGGTCCGGGACGCCTCCAGGAAGTCGCGAAAGAGTTCTTCGGCCATGATGCCACCGTAGCCCGGCGTCTGGGGAATCATGTAGGTCTTGCGGTGACGGCGGCCGCTGACCCAATGCCGGGCCTCGCTGTAGAGGGTATAGGTTCCGCCCGCAACGGCGGCATTCGTGGTCCCGTGCTCCACCGGCTCCACCAGCGGCAGGATGGAATATCCTTCCGTTCCCCGCATGCCGACGTAAAAGTCGTAGACGGCCCGGCTCCCCTTCAAGTGATAGCCGGCCTGGAACGTCCCCATCTTGCCGCTTTCGAAGCTCAGCAAAAGCAAACCCGTGTCTTCGACGGGAATCTTCTCCGGATTCAGGTTGCCCACCAGTGCCATGACTTCGACCACCCGCTCCTGCATCAGGTACAGCACCAGGTCCAGGCAGTGGCACCCCAACCAGGACATGATTCCGCTGCCCGCGGTCTTGGGATCGAAGATGTAGCTGGTGGTGTCCCGGTACTCCACCAGGCCGTTCAGGAGCTTGGCCTCGATGGTCATGATCCGGCCCAGCGCTCCGCCGTCCAGGGCGCGCTTGAAGTCCATGACCATGGGATTGTAGCGCCACTGCAGCATGGCGCCGGCCGTCACACCCTTCTCTTGCGCCACTTCCGCCACCCGGCGGAGGCGGGAGGAATGGGTGGTCGCCGGTTTGTCGTAAAGGACCGGCAGGCCGGCCGAGACGACCTGCTCCAGAATGCCGGGCGCTTGGTCGGGACGCGCGCAGACCGTCACCGCGTCCAGGTCGTCTCTCGCCAGGAATTTGCCCAGATCGGTGGATTTTGTGGCCACCTTGGAGGATTCGGCGGCGAGTTTTTCCACGTCGGCCAGATCGGTGGCGGCGCAGACGTGGATCTTGCCCACCTCGGAAAGTTGGTCCAGGACCCGCACGTGCCCTCCCGCATGGCCGTGGCCGGAGATGGCTCCCATCACCAGCGATCCGTCCTGGATGGAACTGGGGCTGCGTCCCGGTGGAAGGACGCCGCTACTCGACCTCAACGGTTCGCCGCCCCCCAGTACTTCCCGTCCCAAGCTTCCCGCTGCCGCCACCGAAGGCAGCGCGTAGCCGAGAAAACTACGTCTCTGCATTTCCAATTCCTCCAGATTCCAGATTCGATCCCAAACCGTTGCCGGAGGCGATTCGGAGTTGTGCAGACCGCCAACGGCACCGCGATTGTAGTGGCCATGCTCCCGGAGGCGCCACCCTCTTAAGGACGCCGCAGCCGAACTCACCTCTGTCGGCATGCTCATGACGACCCGTTCCGCAGCGGTAAGTTAGTCGATCAGACGCTCTTTAAATATCGATTGGACGCTGATATGATCGACAATTGGACGGCGTAGGAGTAGCAGTTCTACCAATTCGACTCGAGCTGCATCGACGTGATCCCCCAGGCGGCCCCGGCCGCCGATACCAATATGAAACCATCCACCATCCTATTTCCACGCTACACCGCTCGTCTCGTCGAAGAGGCGTTGGCCGATACGCCCGTTGTCTTCATCATGGGCGCCCGGCAGGTTGGGAAAACGACCCTGGTAAAAGGCCTCATCGACGACAACTGGCAGTACATCACCTTCGACGATGGAGCCCAGGCAGAGGTGGCCCGGGCAGACCCGGTGGGCTTCATTCGGAATCTCCGATCGCCGAGGATCGCCCTGGACGAGGTGCAGCGGGTTCCGGATACCCTCTTGGCGATCAAACAGGCGGTTGACGAGAATCGAACTCCGGGCCGCTTTTTGCTGACCGGTTCCTCGAACGCCTTGTTGCTCCCCAAAGTCTCCGATGCGCTCGTGGGCAGGATGGAGGCCGTGCGCCTGGCGACACTGTCCGAGTACGAGCTGGTGGGCCGCGAGCCCATATTTCTTGAAACGCTCCTCCAGCGAAAAGCCCCGATGGCCGAAGAGGTGCGGGTGCGGGACCGCCTGGTTCAGCGAATCGTGAGAGGTTGTTTCCCCGAACCGCTCCTGCGGCGTAGCCAGAAGCGGTCGCGGGCTTGGTACCGGCAGTACGTCAACACCCTGATTCAGCGCGACCTCGGCGCCCTCCCCCGCATCGGACATGTGGAAGCGATGTCCCAACTCCTCCGCCTGACTGCGGTCCTGTCGGGACGGCTGGTCAACCTCACCGAACTGGGCGGGAAGCTCGGACTCAACCGCATCACCGCCCGCAGGTACCTCGCGCTGCTCGAACAGCTCTTTCTCGTCGAGCGGATTCCCGCGTGGCGCGCAAGCGAGTTCAGGCGGCTGGTCAAGACTCCGAAGATGCACGCCGTCGACACCGGCATGATGTGCGCCCTGCGAGGCATCACCCGCCGACGACTGATGCGCAACCCCTCGGAACTCGGGGCGCTTCTGGAGTCTTTCGTTTACAACGAGCTGCGGAAGCAGGCCCGTTGGGTGGATGACCCGCTCACGTTCCATCACTATCGCGACAAGGACAAGGTCGAGGTCGACCTCGTGATCGAAGACGCGGCGGGCGATTGCTACGGGGTCGAGGTCAAGACGGCGGCCTCGCTAC
>JAPOYZ010000243.1 GCA_026706325.1 Candidatus Aminicenantota bacterium | reverse complement strand
TCCAGAAGGGAACCAGCACCAGCAACAGCAGCAGGTTGGCCCGGCGGGGCGGCGCGTGGGCGATGAGATACGCCAGCGGGTAACCCAACAGCAGGCATAGAACGGTGATCCCAAGGCTGACCGCCAATGTGCGCCTCAGAAGCGGCAGATAGACACGCCGTTGCTCAGGCTGGAGAACGACGCTGCCGTCGGCGTCACGCTTCAGATCCAGGGCGTGGAGATAGTGCCGCGTCGTGATCCGTTCCCCGGCACGGCGAATCGCGCGCCAGGTCTTCGCCTCGCCCCATTCGGGGGCGATGGAAATCATGGTGTCCCGCCAGGAGTCGGCCTCCTTGGCGCCCCTCAACCTCCGGGCGCTCTTCATGATGACGCTGCGCAGTCCCGCTTCCACCCGGTTGACCCGCGTCGCCACGCGTCCGAGACTCCGGTCTTCCCGGGCTTTCAGAATCTCCCGGGAGGCCGCCTCGAAGGCCGGCTCGGAAGGAGTGCTCCGGCCGTCCCACCCGCGCAGCAGAGCCAGGGTTTCAGGCAGCGTATCGGCGACCATGGGATCGTAGACGCTGCGGGTCAGCATGGTCACCAGCGGCGCCACGAAGGTCGCCAGGATGAAGGCCGACAACGGCAGCACCAGGGCCGCCGCCCGCAGTTGAGGCTTCCTCAGCGCGCCAGCCACGCGCTGAATCGCTCGTTCATTTCGTCCGAGTGATCGCTCCACCATTCCCAATCGCTGTGCAGGGCGTTGGCCACGTTGGCGGGGGTCGTGGGCATGTGTGGCTTCATGTCCACCCCGGTCTCCAGGTGCGTCGAAATGAGCGGGGTACCGGAACGCCGCACCGGACTGTAGGAGATGTAACGGCCGATGGCGGCCATGACCTCGGTCCTGGCTCCGAATGCGACAAACTTCTTCGCCGCCTCCAGGTTCCGGGTTCCCGCCACGATACCCGTCTGACCCCAATCCAGCACCTGACCGTCCCAAACCACGACGAAGGGCTGTTTCTCAAGGACCTGGGCATTGAAGATGCGGCCGTTGTAGGCGGTGCTCATGACCACCTCGCCGTCGGCCAGCATCTGGGGCGGTTGGGCGCCCGCTTCCCACCAGATGATCTGTTCCTTGATGGTGTCGAGCTTGCGGAAGGCCCGGTCCACGCCCTCCGGCGTGTCGAGGGTGGCGTACACCTGTCTCACGGGCACGCCGTCCGCCATCAGAGCGAACTCCAGGTTGACCACGGGGGTCCGGCGCATCCCGCGGCGGCCCGGGAACTTCTCCAGGTCGAAGAAGTCGCCGATGGTGGCCGGCTTCGAGCCACGAAATTTTTCCTCGTTGTAGGCGTAGATCGTGGAGTAGTAGACCACGCCGACTCCGCACTCGGTGAGGGTTTCGGGGAAGAAGTCCTCCTCGGCGGGCGTGCCGTCCGGCGCCGGCGGGAGGTCACCCGCGTCAATGGGTTCCAGGAGTCCCTCATCACAACCCAGCACGGCGTCCGCCATTTCCAGGTCGACCACGTCCCAATGCACGTTGCCCGTCTCCACCTGGGCCCGGATCTGGGCCAGTCCGCCGTTGTAGTCCTCCATGCGGACCTCGATTCCGGTCTCGGCGGTGAACGGCTCGTGGATGGCCTTGGTGCAGGCCCGGGCATAGGAGCCGCCCCAGGAGACGGCGGTCACCGATTCTGCGCCAACAGGGATTTGGGACCAGGAGAGGACGCCGACGGAGAGAATCGCAGCTGCGGCGGCCGACGGGGTGGTCCGGTTCTTGAAACGATATTTGGTCATGGAATGTCCTCACTCCCGGACCGGAGCTTCCAGCGACCGGCAATCGGTCAGCAGCCAGCCGATACGGACCTGGTCTCCTTCCAACACGGCGCCGTGCCCCACGATGTTGGGGATCTTGGCGATGAAGTCCGAGTGGCCGCAGACCGTCAGGCGAAGCCGCAGGTGATCGCCCAGAAACAGGATGTCCTCGACCCGGGCGTCGAACTCGTTGTGGTAGACGCCGGGCTTGGGCGCCAGGGAGACTCTTTCCGGCCGAATGGCAATGGCCACCCGGTCCCCGAGCCGGCTGGGCGCGATCCGGAACGCCCTGACGATCCCACCGTCGACGTCCACTTGGCAGAAGTCGCCGTCGACGCCCACCACTTTTCCGTGCAGGATGTTGTTGTCTCCGATGAACCGGGCCACGAACTGGCGTTCCGGCTCTTCGTAGAGGATTTCCGGAGGGGCGACCTGCTCGACGCGGCCCTCCTCGAAGACGGCGACGCGATCGGACATGGCCATGGCTTCCTGCTGATCGTGGGTAACGTAGACGACGGTCACGCCAAGGGTCCGCTGGATGCGCCGGACCTCGAATTGCATCTCCTCGCGCAGCCGCCGGTCCAGCGCGCCCAGCGGTTCGTCCATCAAGACCAGGCGCGGCTCGAACACCAGCGCCCGGGCAATGGCCACGCGCTGCTGCTGGCCGCCGGAGAGCTTGCCCGGACGCCGGTCCTCCATGCCGTCCAGGCGCACCAGTTCCAGCGCCCGCCGGACGCGCTCCCGAATCTGCTCCGGATCGAGGCCGCGCACTTCCAGGGGAAAGGCCAGGTTGCCTCCCACCGTCATGTGCGGGAAGAGAGCGTAGTTCTGGAAAACCACGCCGATTTCGCGCTTCCGCGGCGGCAGGTCGTGCACCGATCGTCCGTCGATGCGGATGGCGCCCGAGGTGGGTGCCTCGAAGCCGGCGAGCATCATCAGGCAGGTGGTCTTGCCGGAGCCGGACGGGCCCAAAAGGGTCAGGAACTCACCCTCGGCAACGGTGAGGTTCAGGTCCCGGACCACCAGCGTCCGGCCGTCATAGCTCTTGCTGACGTGCTCGAATTCGACGTGGGGGTGATCGTTTGGA
>JAPOYZ010000631.1 GCA_026706325.1 Candidatus Aminicenantota bacterium | reverse complement strand
CGGCGCGGGTCCCAGAAGGCGATGTTCTGCGAATCGAAACCCACCGGTTCCGGATAGCCGCCCTTGGTGATGCGGGCCTCCTGGGCCAGGAGGCGCCAGCGAAGGCCATCGCCCGAGGCGAAGACCTTCAGACCGCCGATCCGGGCATGGCCCCCGACCGCCTTGTACCTTTGGTCGGCAGGCGTCCCCGGTTTCGTGTCGATGAAGGGGCTGAAGTTGTGAGCGGTCCAGCCCCGATTGATGATGTTGTTGTTCCCGGATCCCTGGAACTGGACGATTCCGAGGGAAGGTTTCCTCCAGTCGATGCCGTTGGTGCTCTCCGCATAGCAGGTGAACTGATCCGTGTCCGAGGAGAAGCCGGCCTGTGGGTGGGTCGCGTAGTACATCCGGAAAACACCCTTGTCCTCGAAGACGGTGAAGTAATCGCAGAAGGGGCCCTCCCAGGGAGCTTCGAAGGTCATCACCTTCTCTGCCGGCCGGGGTTGATGGACATCGAAGTCGACGTTCTCGCGAGACTCGATCAGATAGTCGTCCAGGAGCAGTTCGAGCCTGGTGCCGATGGACAAGGATTCCGAGGGCGCCGGTGGTTCGGCCGGCGGTTGACACGACGCCAACAGCGGCAGGCCGGCTGCGATCCGGAGGGCTCGGCGGACGAAGAAAGAAGACGTCTGCAGGTTCATGGCCGGATACTATATGAGGTCAAGGAGACTTGGAGCGTCGATGAAGGAACTCCTCCTCATCTGCGGCGGTAACTGGATGCAATCCCGGCGGGTGCCCGCCTCGGGATCGCTCTGGAATCCGGTTGCCAAGACGGGCCGGTCAGGGACATGAGTCCAGGAATCGGAGTAGAGCTTCTTCCTTGATGTGGTTGTTGACGACGATTTCAGGGTACCGGTCCTGATTCAGGTCCAGCAACTGGATGCCGCAGGATGATTCCGCCGGGAGTTCGGACCTGCGGCCGTCTTCGTAGCCGGCCCCGGTGCTGCCCCAATAGATGAAGACGGGAAGACTCCGGGTGTGCTCCGCCTTGTAGTTGCTGGAAACCAGGTCGAGCGATCCGTCCCGGTTCAGGTCGGACACCCGGATGACCGATGCGTTGAAAGCCTCGGGCTCGGTCCCGTTTCTCTCGGAAAAGCCGTCGGCGCCGCCCCACAGGATCAGGCTTCGGGTGTGGGTCGACTGGGTCAGAGCGTCCATGCGGCCGGGAAAGACGATGTCCAGCCAGCCGTTCCCATCCAGGTCCGCCACTGCCGGAACATTGACCCAGTTGGTCTTGAGCAGCGTCGAGGTTCTCTCGGAGAACCCGCGCCGGCCGCCCCAGACGATTTCAGAGAGTTGGTCGGGCGTCTCGGTTCCCCCGAAGATCAGGTCCAGGAAACCATCCCGGTCGAGGTCGGCGGTGGCCAGGTACAGGCTCTTGTAGGCGCGGGGCGCGGCTCGCAGGGTCCGGGCCGGCGAAAACCCGCCGGTTCCGCCAAGATAGATCAATCCGTAATGGCGCACCGAGGGATCACGGGACATCACCAGAAAGATGACGTCCAGGTAGCCGGCCCGATCGTAATCCGCCACGTCTTTCCCCGTCGTCCGGGCCTCGAGCCCGAACCGGAAGGTCCGTACGAATCCCGGTGAAGACGATAACCTTGGCGATGCCCGCTCTCCTCGCCAAAGTTGGCGACCACGATATCCACCCAACCGCCCCGGTCGAGGTCCGCCACCTCCAACTCTCGCCCGAAAAGGGTCGGCAGGCTCTGCCGCCTCACCACCGAGTACCCGAGGGGCCCTCCCCAATAGATGTAGAGCTCCATATTGCGGGCCTGATCGTCGTTCTCGAGAGAGGCCCAGCCGTCCAGCGGCAGCACCGCCGGGCCCATGGCTCCCGCGGCGGGACCTCCGATCTGATCCAGCCGCCGGTCGCGGAAGTTCTTTCCGTAATGGAAGCAGAAGATCTCGTCGTCGTGGACGATGGGAGCCAGTGCGGCAATCACGGAGGAATCGAATTCCGGAAGCGGGCCCAGCGGGATGAAGGGGCAGCGATAGCGGCGGTCCTACCGGATCCCGTCTCGACTGAAGACGAACTGGATCCATCGGGTCGCCGGACTCGACGCCCGGTAACACCACAACATGTCCACGTAATACCCCTCGTAGACGGAGACGTGCAGCGCGTAGAACTGGAGGTCCGGCGGGTCCCGGCCGCCGGGAACGAGAAGGGTGGAGGGTTCGCTCCGGTTGACGAGATCCGGACTTTCGGCCCGGCCGATTACCCGCTTCCGGAGGGGGCACCGCTTGTGCCGGCAGTTCGCCATGTAGCCGGCGTAGACCTGACGAATCGGATCCCACCCCATAGAAGAGGAAGCGTTGGCGCCCTGAAGGGAGCCATGAGAGACGGCCCTCCAGTAGTGAGTCTACGATGGATCCGGACCATGCTACGGCTCCCGGCGCCGGAGGTCCAGGTGGGGGTCGGACCCACCGAAGCGATACGCGTACAACTTCGCACCCGGCGCCAGGTGGAATCGAAGCACCACAGCCTGGCCCGCGAACCGTGATAGGTCCCCTTCCTGCGCCCAGCGCACCAGGTGGTTGAGCCCGTCCGTCTTCAGCGGCACGGCCCGATCCCGTCCGAACCCGGCCAGGGGAGTCCCCGCCACGTCGCAGAGCTCCACCCGGACCGCACCCCTCGACCCGTCGGCATTGACGAACAGGTGCCGTCCCCGGTAGCGGAGCGGCCGGGTTTCCACCACGCCCTCGGCCGCATCCGCCGAAACCTCCAGGCTGACGTAGCCCTCCTTCCGGAGAAACGCCACGCCCATGTTGTATGCGGGCCGCCGGTGCCGCTCGTGCCACTGGAGCCAACCGGCGTCGGTCATGTCGTGGCGGATGGGCGAGCCCTGGTAGTA
>JAPOYZ010000621.1 GCA_026706325.1 Candidatus Aminicenantota bacterium | reverse complement strand
TAGCAGTCCGTGGTGAAAGTCCCGCGAGCACCGAGACCGTTCCTGCGCCCGCCGGACAAGGCGCTATGGGCGCGCATACCCGGAGTATGTGCCCGAATCGCAACGCCGTCCGCGCCTGTGCAGGGACGGTCGAATGCCGTGACGACTTTTGCCACGGGCTGCACGGCGCCGGAGGGCCGATGAAGAAAGTCTACCTGGCATTGTCGCTGCTGGTCATCGCGGCGGGCGGCGCTTTCCATTTCCGGGACGCGGGCAGACAGTGGTTGGCCACCCTGATTGATCCCCAGGAAAACGAACCCGTACCCCTGATGCGGGTAACCCCCCAAAACTATCGCGTCCTGGTTCGAGCGGACGGCGAACTCACGGGACTGCAGATCACACCGGTTCACGCCCCCATGGTGAAGACCGGCTCGCTGAAGGTGGCCTGGCTGGCCGATGAAGGCCAGATCGTCGAGAAAGGGGACACGGTCGTCGCGTTCGACCAGACCGACGCGGTGCTGACCCTGCAGCGGAGCCACAACACACTCGACACCCAGAATCACCTCATCGAGAAACAAAAAATGGAGGCGCGGAGCCGGGCCGAGACCCTGATGCGGGACCTTGAGAGCACGGATTTGGAACTGGATTACACGCAGGATCAGATTCGAAAGGACGAACGGATCTTCTCACGATGGGAGATCCAGGAATCGATCATGAGCGCCGCCCTGGCCCGGTACAGAAAGGGTCACTTGAATCGCAAGGGGGAGGTGGAGCAGGGGCTCTCCGAGGCCGACCTGCGCCTTCTCCAGGTCGACCGGAAGCTGGCGGAAACGGAGATGGAGATGGCCCGGGAGACCCTCTCTTCACTCGAATCCAAAGCTCCCCTCGGCGGTGTGGTCCTCTACCGGCGGACCTGGACCGTTCTCGAAGTGGGCTCCGAGGTCTGGCCCACACAGCCCTTGATGGATATCGCCGACATGGAACGCTTCCGGGCCCGGCTGTTCGTCCCGGAAAACCAGATCCGGGGAGTGCAGACCGGCAAGAAGGTCCAGGTTCGGCTCGATGCGTTTCCCGGGGAGAACTTCTCGGGAGAAATCGACAAGGTGGACAAGATCGCCCGTCAAAGGCATCCGCGCGACCCCCGGAAGTTCTTCCTCTGCGAAGCTCGGCTCCATGTCTCACCCGAATCCATGGAGAAGCTGAACCCGGGCATGCGATTCTCCGCCGAGATCGAGCTGGGGGAAAAAACCGGCGTGATCGTGATTCCCCGCAGCGCGGTCATCAAGAAGGATTCGGAGTTCGTGGTCTTCGTCAGGGAAAACGGCGAGTACCTGGAGAAAAAGATCGAAATCGTCGACAGCGACTTCGGCTTCCACGTGGTTCAGGGCGTGTCTGCGGGGACCTCGATCTGCCTGCACCACCCCCTGGAGGACCAGCGCCTCCACCTTCCCGACTTCAGTTCCCCCACGGCGAGCACCCAGCGGCGCCGTTACGTCCCCTTTTGAGCGCATGTTCTTCGCCGAGTCGGTCAAGATCGCGCTTTCCAACCTGCTGCTGCACAAGCTCCGCACGTCTCTGACCATGCTGGGAATGATCTTCGGAGTGGCCGCCGTCCTGTCGATGCTCTCCATCGGGGCCGGAGCCGGACGGGAAGCTCTGTCGCTGATCCAGAAGATGGGGCTGCGAAACGTCCTGATCCGGGCCAAGGCATTCGAGGAAGAGGAACTCCGTATCATCCGGCAGGACTCTCCCGGCCTGACGCGCCACGATGTCCAGGCCCTGGGGCAGGTGCTTCCGGCCGGGACCCGAATCCATGCCAAGAAGGAACACAAGACCTACCAGATCGCGTCAGCGCTGGGCCGGGCGGACTCGCGGATCTTGGGAGTCGGCGCCGGATACCCTCTCGCCGCCAATCTGGAAGTGGTGGAGGGCTCATTCTTTCTGCCCACGGACGGACTCAAGCGCCACCAGGTCTGCGTCTTGGGAAAGACGGCCCGCCGCAAGCTCTTCGGACTGAATCCGGCACTGGGAGAGCCGGTGAAGATCGATGCGCTCTGGTTCATCGTGGTGGGAGTGCTGGCCGACCAACTTCTGGAAAAAGACGAATTCGAAGGCGTCAAGATCGAGAGCGTGAACAACGACATCTACATCCCGCTGGAGACCCTTCTGGCCAAGTACGAACGGAAACCGGTGGAGAACGAGCTGGACGAGATCATCGTCCAGCTTCCCCAGGACCAGGATCTCTCCGAGCAGGCCGCCGTGATCTCCGGCATGGTCGCCAGCACCCACCGGAACATCGACGATTTCTCCATCGTGGTTCCGGAGCGCCTGTTGGAACAGAGCCGCCAGACCCAACGGATCTTCAACCTGGTCATGGGCGCCATCGCTTCCATTTCCCTGCTGGTGGGAGGTATCGGGATCATGAACATCATGTTGGCCTCGGTTCTGGAACGGACCAACGAAATCGGCCTGCGCCGGGCGGTGGGCGCCCGCCGCCGGGACATCGGCCGGCAGTTCCTGTTGGAAGCCCTGGCCATCAGCCTCAGCGGCGCCGCTCTGGGCGTCCTGCTGGGTTCCTCCATCTCCAGCGCGGTCTCCACCTACGCCGGTTGGCCGACGACCATCACCGGCGTGTCCGTCCTGCTGGCGGTCGGGGTCTCGGCATCCGTGGGACTCGTCTTCGGGATCTACCCCGCCAGAAAGGCTTCCCGCGTCTCTCCCATCGAAGCCCTCCGCTATGAATAGACCTCCCATCCACCAGGTCCCTGAAGCAACGGCGGCAGACCGGGACCGCACTTCCAAGGTGCTGATTCGCGCCGTCGACCTGTGGAAGAGCTACCGGATGGGCACCCAGGTCATTCACGCCCTGCGGAACCTCAGCTTCCAGGTGGAAGAAAACGAGTACGTGGCCATCATGGG
>JAPOYZ010000285.1 GCA_026706325.1 Candidatus Aminicenantota bacterium | reverse complement strand
CTGTCTCGGCAGGTCCGGCGGACCGTCGTCGAGAGTTACCGGCAGGTGGGGTGAGAACCATGAATAACGCTTCTCTGGCCGGGCGAATTCAGGAGTCCCTCAACCGGCTCGGCGTCCCCGCCTGGCTCTTCTACGACTTCCGTTTCACGGACCCGTTGGCCAACCGGATCCTGGGCATCCACGAGTCGCGACATCCCACCAGGCGCTGGTTCTATCTGGTCCCTGCCCAAGGGACCCCCATCAAGCTGGTGCACCGGATCGAGTCCTCCATGCTGGATCACCTTCCCGGGAAGAAACTCGTCTACCTGCGCTGGCAGGACCTGGAATCGGGGCTCGGGGAGATGCTGAAGGAGTTCTCCAGCGTGGCCATGCAATACTCTCCCGAGGGGGCCATCCCCTACGTCTCCAAGGTGGACGCCGGCACCATCGAGCTGGTTCGGAGCCTGGGCAAGACGGTGACCTCGTCGGCGGACCTGGTCCAGTCCTTCGAGGCCGTCCTGACTCCCGGCCAACTGCGGGAACACCACCGGGCGTCCCGGGCCGTCTCCGCCATCGTGCTGGACGCCTTCCGCTTCGCTTCGTCCGCGATCCGGCGGCGCGGCAGCTCCAGCGAAGCGGAGGTCCGCGACTACATCCTGAAACGGTTCCAAGACCGGAGTCTGGTGACCGATTCGGGCCCCATCGTGGCGGTCAACCGACACAGCGGCGATCCCCACTACGAGACCGCGTCGGGAAGGGTCACACGGATCAAAGCCGGAGACCTGCTCCTCATCGATCTCTGGGCGAAGACGGACACTCCCGGGTCCGTCTTCGCCGACATCACCTGGACCGCCTTTTTCGGCGGGATGCCGGAGGAGCGGATGAGACGGGTGTTCGAGGTGGTCCGCCGGGGGCGGGACGCGGGTGTCGAGTTCCTTCAACGGCGCCGGGCCGCAGGCGAGCTGCCGCAAGGGTGGGAGGTCGACGACGCGGTGAGACGGACCATCGCCGGCCTGGGGTACGGTGAGGCGTTCGTCCACCGCACCGGTCACAGCCTGGGAGAGGAGATCCACGGCAACGGGGTCAACTTCGACAACCTGGAGACCCACGACACACGCCGGCTGATCCCGGGGGTCCTCTGCACCATCGAGCCGGGCGTCTACCTGGACGATTTCGGCATCCGGAGCGAGATCAACGTCTACATGGGGGAAGAGGGACCGGAGGTCACCACACCGTTGCAAGATGCCATCGTCCGACCCGAAGAGGAGTGAGGGAGCGGCGGTTTTCCTACCGCCAGGAGCGGCGGCTTTCTTGCCGCCGATCGGGACCGGCGGTTTTCTTACCGCCGGTCAGGACCGGCGACTTTCCTGTCGCCGAACTCCATGGTGACAACTTGACGAACACTGCGCGATTGGGAGTCACCTCCTTTTTCAAAGAGCGAGCGTTTTCCATGAAGAAACTCTGCACCTGTTTCGGGATGGGGCTGCTGTTGTCCACCCTGCCTGCAGCGGCAGGATCCATGCGGGCGCCGGAAAACGTGACGCCGTCCGGGACAACGCTCTACTTTCCCGACTACGTGGACGGGGATGGTTGGTCCGTACAGTTGGCGCTCAGCAACCCGGATGCAAGGCGGAACGCTGCGGTGGTCGTGACCGCCTACGACCCCCAAGGCCGGGAGGTTTCGGGATTCTTCGACTCCGGGACCCGTTTCGAGATTCCGTCACCGGGCAGTCGAGTCCTGGCAAGTCCCGGCTCAGGGGCCATTCGGCGGGGCTGGATCCAGGTCGAGGCCGATGCGGACACAGTCAATGGGTTGTTGATTTACCGGCACGCCCCGTCGGGAATCGAAGTCGACGTTAAACCCGTCGAGTTGGGATCCCAATTCGCGCTATTCGTCGAGGAATCGCCGAGTTCCGGTGCCGGCGTCGCCGTTTTCAAGCCGGACTCTTCCTCCGGGATCGAACTGCGAATCCGCGACGATGAGGGGACCGACCCCTTGAACGGTGGGTTCGTCTCCTGGAGGGATTCCCACCAGGCGGCGCGCACGCTCCCGGAATGGTTCACGGTGGAAGGAGTCGATACGGAGTTCCTGGGGAACTTTCGCGGTTTCCTGTTCCTGCGAAGCGGGGACGACAGCCCCTTCGCTCCGCTTGGGCTGCGGTTTGGGAAGCAGATCTCTTCGCTCTCGGCGGTGCCGGTGATTCGCGTCCCGGACGGACCCGTACGCGACGGCGGCCATCTACCCCCACCGACGGTGACGTGGTCGTCCACGAGTGCGGCAACCTGCCCCATCGCGGTGACGGGAGCGGACGGACAGCCTGTCCTGACGGGATGCGACGGGGTCGGCGACCGGGTCGAGGCCGCCGCGGTCCGCATGGTGGCAGGTGGGGGGAAGCGCGCGTTCACCGGGCGCACCCTCGACAAGCCCCTCGTCGTTCGCGTTCTCGATCCGTCGGGCCAGCCCGTTGCCGGGGTGCCCGTGAACTTTGCGCCGGCGCCGGGAGGCGGCCGGGTGGATCCCTCCACCGCAGCCACGGACTGGAACGGCGAGGTCGAGGTGGAGTGGACCATGGGCTCCGAGGCCGGCATCCAGACGCTCGTCATCGCCGCCGGTCTGGCCGGCGCGGCTGTCAACGTCTACGCCATCGACCTGGAGGAGGAACTCGACGACATTTTTGCCGCGCCGAACGCCGCGGAAATCGAGGCCGTTCGAGCAGACTGGGCCGTGCGCGACACCTCTTCGGTTGACGCGTCCGTTGAACTCACGGAGGCGTATTCCCTGAACGGCACGCCGGCGATGCTGCGCGTGGTGTCGCATCAGGTCGGGGAGGCGCGCCACTACGGGGCGATCCTTGTGCCCGACTCCGCGGCAGCCGGCACCCTGCCCGTCCTGATGTACCTGCACGGCGGCGACAGCGGTGTCGACGT
>JAPOYZ010000618.1:1597-2909 GCA_026706325.1 Candidatus Aminicenantota bacterium | reverse complement strand
GATTCCATGACATGCTGGAGGATTTGTCGCGGCACCTCACGGCCGGCACCGAACTGGAGGGCACGACCGAGGAACGGCTTCTGCAGGGACCGTTTGCCGACGCCATGACCCATGCCGGACAGCTCGCCATGCTTCGCCGCCTGTCCGGCTCTCCGGTGCGCCCGGAGAATTTCGTGGTGGCTGCGGTGGATCCGGACAATCTCGGCCCCGATCAGCCGGAACCGGTGAGTCCCGACGCGGTCTGGCCGGAGGGGCCTCGCTAACCGGGCCCGATTCCCCTCTACCGGAAGCGGAAGGAATAGAGGTCGGCGTCCCGCAACTGGATGTGGAGCCGGACCGGACGACCCGCCAGGGAGGAGACGTCCGGGCTGCCCTTCCACTTCACCACCCGGTCGATCTCGTCCCCGTAGACCTCGTCGCAGTCCTGTAGTCCGAAGCCCGAAAGCGGATTGTTGCTCCCGTCCCGAAGCTCGAAGCGGAGGCTGCCCACCGCGGAGGTTGCGAAGTTGATCTCCAGCTCGCTCCCCTCGAAGACCAGCGGGCGGGTGATCAGTATGCCGCCGTCATAGTCGCCGTGGACCGAGGCGAACCCGTCCAGCCGGAGGCTGAGGCGGCGAATGTGGTTGTCGTCCGTCCGCCAGTTTTGCATGGCGAACATGGACAGTTCCCGGGGACCCGTCTGCAGGATCCCGTGTTCCATGTAAAGCGCCCGCTCGTGCCAGACGTTGGGGTCGGGCCCCGGCCGCAGGAAGGCCTCCCGGAAGGTCCGGTCCCAGTTGAGGCCGTCCCGGCTGGAGAGCAGCACGATGTCGTTGACGCCGGAGCCGGCGGGCCAATCGGGAACCGGCACCCGCTCCACCACGAAGCGGGACGGGAACATGAGAAAGTAGGTGGGCGCCCGTTCGTAGACCACGGTGTCGTTGGTGTAGAACTGTTCGATGGGGGAGCTTCCCGATTCGATGAGCCGCGGCTCCGACCAGTTCCGGAAGTCCCGGGACAACGAGCGCCGCACCCAGCGGACTCCCAGCGTCTTCCAGGAGGTGGCGTCCCTGGGGTCGCCGGGGACCCTGCGGATGGCCCGGAGGTAGATGGCGTACCGCTCCAGGTGCGGGTCCCAGATCAGGATGTTGTGGGAGTCGACGGGGTGGCTGTCGATGAGAGGCTGCTCCTGCGACGGTTTCCAGCGAATGCCGTCCTCCGAGACCAAGCCCAGGATCCGGCTCCGGCCGCGGACGATCCCCTTGTAGCGTTCCCCGGGCGGGACGTCCGGGTTCGGGTCCTTGAGAACCGAGAGGTTGCCGGCCCTGTCCTC
>JAPOYZ010000618.1:0-1580 GCA_026706325.1 Candidatus Aminicenantota bacterium | reverse complement strand
GTGGTCCCCGAACGGAATCGGACCGATCATGGGTTTCACCCAGGTGATGCCGTCCTTGCTCTCGGCGTAGGCGGTCCGATGAGTGGCGGCGTCGGCGCGGTACCAGGCCCGAAAGCGGTCTCCGTCCTTGAAGGTCACCATGTAGGAAACACCCTTCTCTTCCCACGGGTGCTCCATGCGCAGGGCGGCCTCCCGGCGAACGGGAGAGTGCATCTTCAATCGGACCCCGTCCATGCGGTCGATCAGCAGCCGATCCACGAACAGTTGGCGCTCGCTTCCGATTTGGGCCGGTGAATGGCCCGGTTGCAGGAGGGGCATGGCCAGCAAGGCCAAGAGGCTTGTGGCCAGTGCTTTCGAGTGATTCATCTGGGATTCCCCCGGTTGGATGTTTCCGAACAGGGTGTCATGATTGGAGGCAATCCACAATTCGAGGAAAGCATTGAAGCCCCGTCTGATTTTCTCTTTGGCGTGTCTCCTGTTGGCGCCCGGCCTGGAGGCGAAAACCACCGGCGTCATTCCGCTGGAGCCGGGAAAACGGGAACTCTTTCTGGACGACCACGTTCTCGAAAAGACCCGGAACCTGGTCCGGAGTTTCCACCGGCCCCGCAAACGGGGGGTCGTCCTCAAGGCCGACATCCCCTCGGACGGGACCCTCGTTCAAACGGTCAGCGCTCCCATGTGGATTCCCGATGAGGGGATTTACAAATTCGTCTACGAAGCCAGGCACCGGCCGACCGGCGGGAAGGGCACGACCTACTGGGCGCTGGCTCTCTCCCGGGACGGCCTCAACTGGGAAAAACCGAACCTGGGGGTGCTGGAGTTCAACGGTAACAAGAAGAACAACCTGATCGACTCTCCCGAGAGGCAGCGCCTCTGGCAGGTGGTCTTCGATCCGGACGACCCGGATCCCGGACGGCGCTACAAGGGGTTTCTGGGCTCCAGCGGCCGGCGTCCGGTGGTGAGCCCCGACTGCATCCACTGGAAGCTGCTGGAGGTGGAGAAGCTCCCTTCGGGCGACGCGGGCACCCTCACCTACGACCGGGAGAACCGCCAGTTCCTGGGACTGCTCAAGTTCCTCGGCAAGCACGGGCGCTCCTACAACCTCTCCGTCAGCAAGGACTTCGTGAACTGGTCGGAGCCTCGGTTCCTCTTCAGCACCGACGACGAAGACCAGAGGATGACCCTGGACGTGATCCGCCGCCGGGTGGCCGATCCGGGCCTGGCCAAGCCTCTGATGGTGGATCCCGATCCGGCCACCGGCTGGACGCGGCCGCCGGGGGAATTTCGGAACCGGGGGACCTGGAACGTCCAGTGCTACAACATCGGCGTGTTTCCCTACGAAGGGATGCACCTGGGCTGGCTCATGTTCTTCTATCCCACCGGGATCCGGCTCCCCGAGGGGACCAATACCGACGGGTTCAACGAGATGCAGTTGGCCATGACCCGCGATCTGAAGACCTGGAAGCGGTTGGGCCGCCGCCAGCCGTTCATCTCCACCTCCCGCCTGGATGAGGGCCTGGTGGGAAACTACGACCGGCTGCAACTCAACGTGACGAACCAACCCGTGGACCGGGGGGACG
>JAPOYZ010000289.1 GCA_026706325.1 Candidatus Aminicenantota bacterium | reverse complement strand
GGCACCGGCCTCTCTGTTTCCCGCGACTGCGCTGGGAAGTGCGCCAACCGGCCCCGGGCGGCTCAGAAAGGTGCGGGACTTCGTTATTCGGAAGGATCCCCACTACTACTACGGTCCCGGACCCTCTCCGGTCATCTTTCCTGACGGCGAAATCCTGCTGGCCTTCCGGCGGCACCCCGCCGCCGCCCGCAAGCACACACACCTGGAAACGGAGAATTTCGTCGTCAGTTCCCGTGATCGGGGAAAGACCTGGGGAACGCCCGTCTCCGTCGACTACGGCGGAGTTCACAACGTCAATCTGACCCTGCTTGCGGACGGTTCGGTCCTCTACTGCACCGCGGTCATGGAGCCCGTCACCAGGGCTGCCTATGAGCGGGTTCGAGCCTTGCCCCAGGAAAGAGTTCCAGGCGGCGCCGGACGCTACCGCCTGTCCTACAGCGCCGAGGAACTGGGAAACTACGCCGTGATCTCGGGCGTCAGCGTGAGGCGATCCCTGGATCGAGGTCGAACCTGGAGTCCCCGCTACTGGGTCTCTCCCATCGTCGGCGTTCCCTCCCTGCTGCCGGGGGCTCCTTCACCCGCGAACCTCAGGAGTTCCGTGATCCAGCTCCGCAGTGGACGGCTCGTTCTTCCCGTGTATTCCTATCCCAATCCCTGGCGCGCGGCCCTGATGGAATCGCCGGACATGGGCAAGAGCTGGTCGTTCGTGGGGGAGATCGCGGGACCCTCGGATCCACTGGATCTGCCCCCCGGCGGCCTGGTCGACGGCGCCGTCGCCTACAACGAGACTTTCGTCCAGGAGACGCCCTCGGGCCGGTTGGTAGCCTTCATCCGGATTCACGCCGGCGCCACCGAGCGTCAGCGTGAGAATTGGGGCGGGGACGTGAACCCGGCCGGCCGTCTGGTGACGGCGTCCTCCGACGACGGAGGGAGGACCTGGAGCGCGCCGGTGCGCCATCGGCTCTGGGGTTATCCCTATTGGGCCACGGCGCTGCCCAGCGGACGGATCCTCCTGGCCTACGGCTACCGCCAAGAGCCGTTCGGCGTCCGGGCGCGCCTGCTGGACCCGGAGTGCAGGCACATCGACGAGGCCGAGGAACTGGTGGTGCGGGATGACGGATTCATGCGCGATCTGGGTTATCCCCAAGGCGCCCTGATGCAGGACGGGCGGGTCCTCCTGACCTATTACTTCAACCGGAAGCAGGAAGAGGGGAAGCACGTCTACCTGACGGCCTCCATCCTGGAGGAGGCCTGAGGCAGAGCATGGGACCGCCTCCGGGTCAGGAGCGGGCTCGCCGTTGTCCGGGAATGCTGTGCAGCAGGCCCCTCATGTAGCCGACGGCGAAGGCGATGTACTGCTTCGGCAGGGGCTCGTCTCCCGTAATTCCCATGGCGTGGTCGTAGTCGATGACCCCGTCGTAATTCACCTCCGCCAGGGTCCTCAGCACCTTCTCCATCTCCATGTCCCCCTCGTCCACGGCGACCTCGGAGTATCCGCCGTTCGCCGGAAGGGTCCCGCGAACGTTCCGGAAATGGACGTGGAACAGCTTTCCGTGGCTCCCGAAATGCCGGATGCCTTTGAGCACGTCCTCTCCGGATTCGTACCGCGTCCCGACGCAGAAGGTGATCCCGTTGTTGGGACTGGGGACTTCCGAAAACAGCCGGTCGAAATCCTTGAACCGGCACAGAATCTGAGGATTCCCCAGGTATTCGTACAGCGGAGGGTCGTTGCCGTGCATGGCGACCCGGGTGCGGCTCCCGTCGACGACGGGGATGACTTGTCGGTAAATGTTCAGCAGGCCGTCCCAGAGCTGCTGCGAGCTGACGCGGTACCTGGGAGGGGTCGCCGCCTTGGATTTCTCCAGGTCGAAGGAATAGTACTCGTAGCCTCCCCGGCCGCGCGGACGACTCCAGCCGGTCCTCCGGTAGTCCAGGTGCAGGGCCGCCTGGCAGGCCTGGATACCGTAGACCGGGATCTCGAACTCGGCCAGGATCTCTCCGATCCGCTTCAGGTTGTCGATCTGTTTCTGGCCGCCGGGCCGCCCCAGGTGAGCGTCCAGGTAGTGGGGGCCCAGGGAGTTGGCCCGTTCGATTCGAAGTCCGACTCTCCGGAGCCGGTCGGTCAGCCGCCGGAAAGCGTCCCGGGTAAAGCTGCCGGTCTCGTTGTAGCCCTCGACCATGCTCAGGACGATGTCCACGTAGTCGACGCCGATCTGTTTCAGGAAACGAAGGTCGACGTCGTCCTCGCTCTTCAACCAATTGGCGTTGACGCGGGTGCCGATGCGGATTCGAGGCCGGTTCGACGAGGTTGTTTCCTGTTCCGGGGCGGGCTGCGAGCAGGCGCCGAGCGTGGCCGCCAGCCCGGCCTGGCCCAGGAAGGTTCTCCGGCTGGAATAGAGGGGTCCGTTCATGAAGGTCCTCCCGGCGTTGTTCGCGCGGCGCGTCATCTCGCCGGCGCGGTCGTGAAGGTGGCGTCGGTTCCGTAGCTGACGCCCTGCACGTTTTCTCCCACCAGGCGATAGTGGTAGGTGGTCCCGGGCGCCAGATCCGTGAGGTTGGAAAAGACCAACCTGGGGGTGACCTGCAACCCGGCATAACCGGCGGAAGATTCCCGGCCGTAACCGGTATCGGTCCCATACTGGAAATGGAAACGGGTCCGCACGCCCATGGGATTGAGCCTTCCTTCCACCTTGACCGACCGTGCCTGGACCCGGCTTGCCGCGCCGGTCCTGACCAGGGGACGATGGCCGGCCGGCAGGGCGTAGGTTCGGTCCTCGCCATAGGCTGTGCCTGCTGCGTTCGTTGCCACCAGCCGGTAGTGATAGGTGGTCCCCGGCGTCAGGCGGCCGATGTCCGTGTTGACGTTGTAGAGATCGTCGTCGGTCCTCATGACGGCCCCCGAACCGCAGACCTCGATCTC
>JAPOYZ010000664.1 GCA_026706325.1 Candidatus Aminicenantota bacterium | reverse complement strand
CGATTATCGAGTCCGTTTTCGAGGGTGAGTCTCCGTTTATCGAGTTGGGTGACCTTCCCCAGAACCTTTCGACGATCGAGTGGGAGGCCGATATCCCGCCAGGTACCGGACTGATCCTCCAGACGCGCTCGGGCGACACGGTGGAGAAGATCAAGCATTACTACAAGAAGAACGGGGATGAGTACCCGGGCACCGAAGAGGAAGCGGCCAAAGCGTACGAAAGCGACAAGGACCTTTTCGGCGAGAACTCGGTCGGCCCCGTCGTGGTGGAAGCGGCCACAGGTCCCGACTGGAGCGGCTGGAGCCAGCCGTATTCCCAGTCGGGCGACAAGATCACCTCCCCGAGTCCGCGCAAGTTCGTCGCCGTCAGAGCGACCTTTCTTACCGAGGACCCGATGGCGGCGGTGAACCTGCGTTCCCTGGCGCTGAACTTCGTGACGCCGGTGGCGGGAGTAATCATTGGGGAGGTGCTGCCGTCGCGCCTGGAAGAGATCGGCCGGAAGCAGGAACTGTCCTACTTGCTGCACTCGACCTTCGAGGAAAACAGCCGGGGGTTCGACGAGGTGCTCATCGAGGCGCCCGACGGGTTGGAGATGTCGCTGAAGCAGGTGCGGGTGAATGTGACCGGGCAGGACGCCGTAACGTACACGGTCGGCAGCGAGGGATTCGAGGTGATGAAGAACGAGTCGGACTCGCTGTGGGTGCGATTCCCCGAAGCGATCAAGTCGACCAGCGGGTCGGTGCTGGTCGAGATCGATTTCGAGGCGACGATATTCGGGTACAACACCTATTTCATAGGATCGACTGGTCATTCCCAGTACGCGGACTCGTGGCAGCGGGTGAGTGACGGGGATGCCAACGGGGTCAACGACAGCGAGACGACGGTGGTGCTGGCGCTGGAGCAGGGGGAGCTGCTGGGTGACCTGGAGATCGACGGCAGTTTCACCCCGAACGGGGACGGCGTCAACGAGGAGTTGGAGGTGGCCTATTCGCTGATGCGGGTGGGCCGGGCGGCCCCGGTGCGGGTGGAGGTGTATGACCTGAGCGGCCGGCTGGTGAGCCGCTTGAGCGACGACTCGCAGGAGGCGGGGCGCCATCGGGTGACCTGGACCGGCAGGGACGGCTCGGGGGGCCTGGCGCCTCCGGGCATTTACCTGGTGCGCATCGACCTGGACGTCGACGACAAGTCGGGCAAGAACAGCTCGGTCCATAGACTGGTGCACCTGGCGTACTGACCGGCATGGCAACGGCCATGAGTCGATCGGCATTTTCTGCCGTGTCAATAAGGACAGTCCTGTTCCTCCCGGTTCTCACCCTCGGTTCGTCGGGGGTTGGCCGGAGCCAGGAAGGGTATTCCCTCGATTCCGGAAGGGTGGTCGTCGACTCGAGGGAGCACTGGGAGCGCTGGCATTCGGTTGCCGGAACGATCCAGACCGCCGACGAGGGTGTGCGGCCGGAGTTCATCCGCAAGAGCACCGTTCTCGACATCGATGGCAGGGAAGTAGTGGTTCCCGGAATCAACGCCGTTCTCGATTTCGCGGAGTTCGGCGGCGGGATAAGGGATGCCGGTTCCAATATATCGGGCGCAATCGACCTTATGGACGGTCGCATGGACACCTGGTGGGAACCGGACATGTCCGACCCTCTCCAGGACTGGTGGGTTCAGATCGATCTGGGGAGGACGGTATCGGCCACCCGTATCGTGCTGAAGTTCGTCGACGAGGATCTGGGCGATCCCTTCCTGCAGTTCAAGGTGACTACTTCACAAGGAGAAACTACCATCGGTCCGCTGCTGTACCGAACTCGTTTCACCACGAAAAGACCGGTCAAGAAGGAACGGGTGTTCGAGATCGACCTAACCAGGCAGCTGCCCACCAAGTGGCCGAACGTGCACGGCGACTTCACGGGGGACGTGATCCGCTATGTCGGGGTCGGCATCACCGACAGCGATTTCGGCAAGGCGAGGGAGGTTTCGCAGTCCATCTACGAGAGTCTGCCCACCGGCCTTCAGGGAGACATCGAGTACTTCCGGCGGGAGATCTCCGGAAAAGTCTGGTTGCTGGATGGAAGGGAGGACTGGGAGGTGCTGGAGGGCTCCGGAAGACAGGGGCCCGTTGTCTACTACCGCCGCGAGCTTCCCAGACTGGCTGAGATAGAGGTCTGGGCGATCGGCGACAATATCGGCACCGGGGTGCTGGAGCGGGGCGGCAGAGCAAAGAGCTGGGAAAACAACGGGGCCGAGGGGTCCGTTGTGGATGGGGATTTCTTCGGTGAGGTGGTTTACTGGCCCGCCCAGGGCGGCTACAATCCTGACAGGCTGCCGATTTCGGACCCGCCGGATGTCGAGCGCTCGCTGTTCATCGATCTCGGCGGATCCTTCTTCCTCGACAACATCCGGGTGCTTTCATCAGCCACCAGCCCGCCGGGGCCCTTTCGCGCCTACCGGATTCAGTTGTCGGACGGGTCGACCAATGCCGGAGGCGAGCTTGCGTGGAAGACGGTCGGGTCGCTCCGCAACATCGGGTGGGGGGAAATGTATCACGACTTCAAGTTTCCGCTCTCCAAGGTGGAACATTTCGCTTTCACCTACAGACTGTTCGAGAGGGCGGGGCGACACGGTTTGTCGGAGATCCAGTTTTTCGGCGAGGGGTTCATGCCCGAATCCAGCATCGAGTCGGTCTTCGAAGGGGAGTCGCCGTACATCGAGCTGGGCGACCAGCCCCAGAACCTGTCGACGATCGAGTGGGACGCCGATACCCCGCCAGGTACTCAGCTGATCCTCCAGACGCGCTCTGGCGACACGGTGCAGAAGATCACCCACTACTACAAGAAGAACGGGGACGAGTATCCCGGCACCGAAGAAGAAGCCGCCAAAGCCTACAACAGCGACAAGGACCTCTTCGGCGAGAACTCGGTCGGTCCGG